>JACQVE010000001.1 GCA_016209965.1 Gemmatimonadota bacterium
CGCAGGGACTCTTCGTCCAGCGCCAGCGGCTTCTCGACAAAGACGGGCTTGCCCGCCCGCAGCGCTTGCGCGGCCAGCCGGGCATGGTCCTGGTGACGGGTGGCGATCACGACGGCGTCAATCTCCGGGTCCGCGAGAAGCTGCTCGGCCGAGGAGGCTAAGTAGCGGAACCCGTGCGTCTCGCCCGCGGACCGCGCGCTGACGCCGCCCGCCGTTGCCACGCCCTGGGGCTCCGCTCCCAGGCGACGAAGCAGGGGGAGCAGCGTCGCGGTCGCGTAGCCGCCGGCGCCTATCAACCCGAGCCGAACTCGTCCGGAGCGGAGCGGGCGCCGCATCCCGCGTTCCAGAGGGATGCGCGGCGCTTCCAGCCGGCGCTCCTCCGGGTACTCGAGCACCACGCCCAGCGCCCCTGCAGATCGCTGGCCCAGTAGCTCATAGGCCTGCGGCGCATCGGCGAAGGCAAAGCGATGAGTGATCAACGGGCCGACCACGACGTCGCCCGAGGACAGCAGCCGGAGGAACTCGGCTAGATTGCGGCGCTCCGTCCAGCGCACGTAGCCGGCGGGATAGTCCTGTCCCTTCTCCTCGTAGCTCCGGTCATAGCGTCCAGGGCCGTAGGAGCGGGAGAGGCGGAGCTCCAGTTCCTTTTCGTAGTACAGAGCGCGCGGGACGGTCATCCCCACAGCGCCCACCACTACCACGCGCCCTCGATCCCGCGCCAGCCTGGCGGCGAGTCGCATCGGATCATCACTCTGGGTGGCCGCGGTAATGATGACGGCATCCACTCCCAGCCCACCAGTAAAGGCCTCGACCTTGGCCACGACCTGATCCTCCCGCACCATTCCCAGGGCGCCAGAACGCTCGACGAGCGCCACGCGGTCCGGGTCCATGTCGATCCCCACACTGCGCACGCCCGCCGCCGTCAGGACTTGGACGGTCAACTGACCCAGCAGCCCCAGCCCGATGACGGCTACGCTCTCGCCCAGTCGAACCCCGGCCTGATGAACGCCGTGCAGCGAGATCGCTCCCAACGTGGCAAAAGCCGCGGCCTCCAGGGGCACGTCAGGCGGGACTCCAACGGCAAGATTACGCGGCACCCAGACGCGCTCCGCATGACTGGCGTACCCCGCGCCGGCACAGGCGACGAGGTCGCCCACGCGAAAATCCGGCACCTCCTCCGCCACCTCCTCGACCACGCCCGAGAGGCTGTAGCCCAGAGGTGATAGGCCCGTCAGCCGGCTGCGCACTTTGCGGTACGTGCTGGCGATGCCTTCGCGGCCCACCGTTTCGAGCACCTGGCGCACCTGGTCCGGTCGGTCCAATGCCTTGCGGATCAGAGACTTGCGGCCGAACTCCAGCTTCATGCGCTCGGTGCCGGCGCTGATCACCGAATAGCGCGTGCGCACCACAATCCCGCCCGGCCGGAGCAGGGGCGCGGGCACATCCAGCACCTTCAGGGACCCCGAGCGAACGTCCTGCAGTAACTGCTTCACGGACGGGGCCCCGTCGGGCACTCGGTCGCCACCTGATCGCCGGGTGCGGGCGCCTCGAGATCCACCATTTCGGCGAGCGCCCGGAGCATCCAGGCCTGGGTCCAACGCATGTAGACGAGCCGGTTACGAAAGAGGCGGTGCTTCTTGTAATAGAAGAACCCACGCGAGTCCCGCATCACGCTGAGGCTCCAATCCGCCAGGTGCATGGCCTGAGCCATGGCATCCGGCAGGTACGGCCGGAGCTGCAGCAGGGCCAGGACGGCGTGCGCCACGGCGTGGAGGTCGATGGGGAAAGCGCGGCCCGGGCGGCAGCCTACCGCCGGTGGCCGGAAGAAGGCGCGACGCCAGTAGCGGATGCCACCTTCCAGCGCCTCCTCGAACTCGTGCGTCCCCAGGTGGGCACCGATCTGGTAGAGGGCGACCAGGGCATAGCCGGTGTGAAAGCTGTCCACCCACGAATCCCGGCGCGCTACGCCGTAGGGAAAAGACCCGTCGCCCTTCTGCGCCCTGACCGTGAACCGCGCCGCCGCCATGGCTTCCGCGGCAAGCTCGCCGTCCCCCAGCCTCGCGCCCAGGCGAGCGAGCAGCGAAGCGGCCAGCAGATTCGCGTTGTGCACCGCGCGCTCGTCCAGGGGCGTGTAGCTGAAGCAAAACGTGGCCTCCGGACCGGGCAACCGCTTCAGCGCCAGTCGCAGGAAGTTCCCCGCGTCCCTGGCCAGCTCGAAGGCCCGGGGCAGCGCGAGTCGCTCGTAGGCGTCGAGCAGCGCGTGCCCGGCAAACGCGGTCACCACGCTCGAAGGCGTGCCGGCTGGCACGAAAAAATCGCGATTCGCCCAGGGGAACGGGTACCCCCACCCGGCCCCCGGATAGCCTGGCGTCGAGCGGGCTGCCAGCCAGTCCGCCAGCCGGTCCGCGCTGTCTCGAAACGCCGCCTCACCGGTCGCCCGCGCCAGGCGCAGGTGCGCCGCCAGCACCAGGCTGACCGCCTTGGGGTTCAGCGAGCGAGGCACGCCCAGCAGCGGCCGGATCTGCAGGGGGCAGTGCTTGCCGAGCTGGGTCCAGGCAACGGCAAGCCAGCGATTGCGGAAGGCGAAGAAGCGGACGACGCGGCTGCTCAGGAGATCGTGGGGGTCGTAGCCGGCGTATTCCCGCTCACGCATCCAGCCATCCAGCTCGAGGGCCGCCGTCAGCCACCGACGTGTGGCGGGCGCCGCCGCCGGGGAGTGCGTCCGGGGCACAACGGCCGCGGCGCCCCGCTCGACCGGCGTCGTCAGTTGCACCTTTCTCCGGCGTCGCCCCCCCGAACCCGATCCCGCAGCACCGACCAGATGAACCACGTGTTGGTAACCAGATAGCGCTTCCAGAGGCGCGTCGGCTCTTGCGCCAGGCGGTATAGCCATTCCAGGCCATGGCCCCGCGCCCATCCGGGAGCCTCCCTCCTGAAGCCCGCCAGAACGTCGAAGCTTCCGCCCACACCCAGGCTGACCAGCGGGCCCGAGTCCGGACTGAGGGCCGAGATGAAATACTCCTGGCGCGGACTGCCCATGGCGACAAAGAGGATCTCGGGCCGCGTCCTGCGCAGCTCGGCCAGCACCCGGCGCTCGATGTCCGAATCCACGTACCCGTGATGATAGCCCACCACGCGAATTCCCGGCCGCTCGCGCCTGAGCCGGTGCACCAGCGCTTCCACAACCTGGGGCCGAGCCCCCAGGAAATAGCACCCCCAGCCGGCACGGTCCGACTCCTCGAGCAGCCTGACCATGAGCGTGATGCCGCCCACATGATGCAGGTCCGACCGGCCCAGCACGCGTCCCCCCCAGACCATCGCCCATTCTGGTACGACCAGCTCCACCTCTTCCAGGCTCCTCCGCAGCAGGGGATCATGCGCCGCCTGCCAGGCCTTGTTCGCGTTAGTCACCAGGATACGGCAGCGGCTGCGGCCGCGGATGGCCCGCTGCACCACCTCGAGCGCTCCTTCCATACTGACCGCATGTGCGGGCGCGCCGGCCACACGATACCGCCGGGGAGCTAAAGCGGTCGAGTTGGAAAAAGACTCCGCAATCAGCGGAACGGCGGCCGCGGCCCGGCTCTCAGTACGCGCCCTGGCCACGAATAACGGCAGGAATCGTGAGCAGCAAAACCTTGAAATCCAGCCAGAGGTTCCATTCCGAAATATACTTCAGGTCGAGCGCGACCCACTCGTCGAAGTCCGCGATCTCGGAGCGTCCGTTGATTTGCCAGAGGCAGGTAATACCCGGACGAACCGACAGCTTCCCCCATTGCCAGGGCTGAAACGAGGCAAACTCTTCCGCTGAAGGCGGACGCGGACCGACCAGGCTCATATCCCCGTTGAGTACACTCCACAACTGTGGCAACTCGTCCAGACTGAACTTCCGCAGCCAGCGACCCAGCGGCGTGATGCGTGGATCGTTGCGCATCTTGAAGACCGGCCCACGCATCTCGTTATGCTGCAGAATCTGAGGCTTCAGCTCGTCAGCGTTGTGCACCATGGTGCGGAACTTGTACCCCACAAAGGGCCGAGCCCGCTGCCCCAGCACCTTCCAGCGGTAGAACACCGGGCCGCGCGAGGTCCCCACCACGAGCAAGGCGATGGCGACCAGCACAGGCGCGAGCAGGATCAGCCCCAGCAGGGAAAGCAGGATGTCCAGCCCGCGCTTGAGTCGCTGCTGGGTTCGCCAGCGCCACACCCTGGCCCGCGGCGGCAGTGCGCTCGCCCACTCGAACTCGGCCTGGACGCGCAGCACCCGCTCGGGTACAGGGAACGGAGGCGCCTCAGCGCGCGCCCGCGTCCCCCCAGATTCAGGCTCGGCCAACGCCCTTTCCTCCGCAGCGGCTTGTCACAAAGCGCATAATATAATCAGCAAAAAACCCACCGACCAGCCTTGCTGCCGACGGTGGGCACGGGCGGCGAAGGGCTTTCCAGCAAGCCCACCGGCCGGCAGACTACTCACGCGGTTCCGCCGGCGTGGCCTCGCGCCCTTCCACCGTTTCCCATTTCATGGCGTAGCGCTTCAACCTGGGGTGGGACACGAGCAAGTGCCAGATAACAGCCTGCATCCCCTCAGTGTGGGGGGTCACGCCGTCGCTGCTGGAGGTCGGCACCACAACGCAGTGATCGGCGACGCGGGCGGTGAAGCCGCCATCCCGGCCCACAATGCCGAACACCCGAGCCCCGACTTGTTTGGCGAAGGTGAGCGCTTTGACAATGTTGGGGCTGACGTTCCGCTCGAGGCTGCCGCCGCCCACGGAGAACACGAACACCGCGTCCGCGGGCCGCAGCCGACTGCCGCGCAGGTACCCCACGAAGGAGCTGTCCCAGCCGTCGTCGTTGATACGGGCCGTCAATTCGGCCACATTGTCCGTGGGCGCGTAGCACTCGAGGCCCGCGACCTTGCGGAAATCGTTGGCCGCGTGGGAGGCGTGCCCGGCGCCTCCGCCGACGCCCAGGAAGAAGAGACGTCCGCCTTCTTCCCGCACCTGCACCAGCCCATCCACCATACTTTCCAGCGCCCGTATGTCCAGACGTTGCAGTATCCTTCCGACCTCCTCCAGGTACTGGTCGACGTAGCTCATGCCAGCCCGGCACGCTGGATGATGAGGCGGGCGGCCTCGCCCAGGTCGCGGACCTCGTGATCGGCCTGCGTACCCTGGTTGTAGGCGCGGCGAAGCAGCACGGTGCGGCAGCCCGCGGCTCGCCCCGCGGCCACGTCCTTCCAGCTGTCACCCACAACGTAGGACCGCTCGAGATCGATCTTCCAGCGCGCCGCCACGCTCAGGATCATGCCCGGCTCAGGCTTTCGGCAGTAACAGCCGTCGCCGTCATCGTGCGGGCAATTCTCGATCGCATCGACCGGGATAATTGCCTGGAGCAGTGCGCCCATGGCGGACAGGCAGTCGGGTGTGAGAAGGCCCCGCGCCACATCCGGCTGGTTCGAGACCACGAAGGTCCGGAAACCTGCGCTGCGCAGCCGGCAGATGGCGTCCGCCGCATCCTCGTGCAGCCGGAATTCATCGAGAGAGCGGGGAGAGTTGGGCCGGCCGTCCCGGAACACGACCTGGTTGATGACGCCATCGCGATCCAGGAATACGGCCGGGGCGGCCGGGGCCATGCCCTCGCCGTTGCGGCTCCCCACCAGCGGCCGAGCGCCGGGCAGCTCAGGATCCAACAGGGGCGGCATTCAACTCGATGACCTGGCCAGTCGACGCCGAGCGGTACAGCGCGTCCACCATGCGCATCGCCTCGAGGGCCTCGCCGATCCAATCGCTCCTCGCGCTCCCCTGCTCGACTGCCCGGACGAAGTCCGCCCACTCTGCTTGCCAGGAGACGTCGGGACCGGCAAACGTCTGCTCAGCACAGTCAGGGAGCCCGCCCTGGGCACGGCGGCGCAGATGAATCAAGCGCTCGACGCCGTAGCTGCCACCCAGCCCCTCCACGTAGATGGCACCGGCACGGCCGTGCACCTCGAAGGCAAAGAGGTTCTTCCACTGCGTCATGCTGACGTGCAACTGGGCGACGACGCCGTTGTCAAAGCGGAGCATGCCGAAGGCGTTGTCTTCCAGCGGCGCGATCGGCCAGTCCGCGGTCTGGAGAAAGCCCACGGCCTGGCAGGCGGGTCCGCAGAACCAGCGCAGCAGGTCAGTGAGGTGCACGCCCTGGTCGATCAGCTCGCCGCCGCCTGCCAGCAGCGGGTCGGCGCGCCACTCGTTCTCGTAGCCCGGCCGTCCTCCATGGCCGTAGCGGGCCCTGATATTGATGACCGGGCCAATGGCGCCCTCCTTCACCAGCTCGTAGGCGCGCGCGAGAGCCGGGTGGTAGCGATGGTTGAAACCGACCTTCAGGACGCGACCTGCCGCCAGAGCGGCCGAAGCCAGCGCCTCTGCCTCGGCCAGGTTGCGGCTCATGGGTTTCTCCAGCAGCACGTGCTTTCCCCGCTCGAGCGCGCAGGTTGCTATCTGCGCCAGGAAAGCGTTGGGCGTGGCGATGACGACTGCACCCAGATCCGGCTGCTCGAGGAGCACCCTCCAGTCGGTGGCAATCCCTATAGCTCCAACCTTGCTGGCCACCTCTTCAGCGCGGGCGCGCTCAGTGTCCGCGACGAGGGTGACTCGCGTGCCCGGATGTGCGGCGGCCGTCTCTGCACGGCGGCGCCCGATAAGCCCGCAGCCGATGATGCCGACGCTCAGTGGTTTCGGCCCCACGCCTACTGCCAATCCCGGCCGCGGTCTCGCGGCACGATGCGGCGCAGCGTGAACAGGTCGCTGCCCGCGAGCTCCTCGAGGCGAGAAGGCCATTCCCACCATCGGTCCCATGGCGCCGAGACGAGTTTGCCGTTGATGCCGCGCGCCTGCTCTGAAACCAGGAAGACGGCCGCCCGCGCGCTCAGCTCGACCGGGACGCCCCCCTCTTCCAGTTGCTCCCGGGTGTAGCGCAGGTAGTCGGCACCTGCCCGCTCCCCTGCGGCCAGCGTTTCGTCGTGCAGGCGAGTCGCCACGAAACCGGGCGCCAGGCAGTTCACGGCGACACCATCCGGCTCCAGCTCGAGCGCCAGGCACTCGGCGAGGCGGACGACCGCGACTTTGCTGGCAGCGTAAGCGGTGTAGCGCGGGAACGGCCCACTCGCCCCGCCGCCGGAAAAGAGCACGATCCGCCCGCCGCCATCCGCCCGCATCGCGCGGGCTGCCGCCCGCGCGACCAGAAAGGTGCCCAACAGGTTGACCCGCACGGCTTCCCACCACGCCTCCGGCTCCAGCTCGAGCGCCGGGCCGATAGGGCCCAGCACGGCCGCGGCGTGAATGCAGCCGTCCACCTTCCCCAGGCGCTCGACCGCTGCGCCGAAGAGTCTCTCGACGGCGTCGGGCCGGCTGACATCGGCGCTCAGCGTGTGAAGCTCCGCCCCTTCCCGCTCCTCACGCAGGCGCTCAGCGGCGCGCTCGAGCGCCGCCGCGGCGCGCGCCGCGATGAGCAGGCGAGCCCCCTGAGCAAGAGCTTCGGCGGCACAGGCCAGGCCGATTCCTCTGCTCCCACCCGTGACGACGATCGCCTTCCCCTGCAGCTCCGTTCCCACGCCGCCCCGCGCATCCCATTGGTCTCCGCGCCTGAGCACCGCCCGCTCAGGGATCCACAAACGCAGACTGTAAGCGCATGGCCGGCGCTTCCGCCAGGTTGGCCACCACCTTCGAGCCGCCGTGGTCCACACGGTAGTGCAGCCGGGGCATTCCCTGAGCCGTCATGAACCGCTCCAACTGCTTGTGGTTCTTGGGACAGTACAGCATGACGAACCCGCCGCCTCCCGCACCGACGATCTTGCCGCCCAGCACGCCGAACTCTCGCCTCACGTGCTCATAAATATGATCGACTTTCGAGACCGAGATCTTGTTGGACATCCGCTTCTTGTGGCACCAGTGCTCGTGCAGCAGG
The DNA here is from genome assembly GCA_016209965.1 of Gemmatimonadota bacterium. Classification (NCBI taxonomy): domain Bacteria; kingdom Pseudomonadati; phylum Gemmatimonadota; species Gemmatimonadota bacterium. The sequence goes on from JACQVE010000001.1 coordinate 7,933, forward strand.
GCACCCCAGGCATCGAAGTCCTCATCCTCGATCGTTTCCAGGATGCGGTACCCGATCTCCTTGATCTGATGAAGCGAGTCGTGCACGCCGTTGGGCTGCGGCGACTGCAGCGCCAGGTGCTGGTCCCGCAGGATTTCCGTGGCATCGCGCCGCAGCCCCGTGTAGTAGAGGTGCGTGTTGGCAACAAACGCCTCGATCGACCCGCTGGGCAGATCGACAGAGCGTACCTTGACCTCTCCTCCCCACCCGATCTCGAGCACGGTAAGCCCGCCGTAGACCGCCATATACTGGTCCTGCTTCCCGATCCCTTTCCGCAGAATATTCATCTCGATATCGCAGGCTTCCTCCGCCAGGGTCTGCAGCGGTACGAATTCGCGGCGGTAGTGGTGCAGCGCCGTGAGCAAGCCGACGAGATAGGAGCTGGATGAGCCCAGTCCCGTTCCGTCAGGCAGATCGGCCATGGACGAGATCTCGATCTTGTCCTCGATGCCGTGATACTTCAGCGCTTCCCGTGCCAGCTCGTGCTGGAGCTGCGAGACGTGATCCACGATCTCGCTGCGACTGTAATGCAGCCGAATCTTGTTGTCCACGATGGGCGGGTTCACCATGATATACATGTATTTGTCAATGCCCATAGCGAAAATGAACCCGCCATGCTCTGTATAGTACGAGGGCAAGTCTGTGCCCCCGCCGCCCAGCGTGACGCGAAACGGAGTGCGCGTGATGATCACGATAGACTCACCTCCCCGGATTCGATCAGCCGTTGCGCCACTGCGAACCGCTCGGGTGTATCCACACCCAGGCAGAATCCCTCATCTTCCATCACATGGCCATAGAGGCATCCCGTAGGTGCCAGCCTGGGGAACACGTCCCTGCCAAAATCCTGAAAGCCGCTCGCCACCCGTTCGGCCAGCTCCTTCTCCAGCAGGTAGGCGCCGGCGTTGACCAGCTCGCCTGCCCCGGACCGGCCCGCGCCACCCTCTTCGAAACCGCAGATGCGGCCGCTCTCGGCCAACTCCGCGCGACCACCGGCAATCCCCGTGTTCCGGTGGCGCTGCGGGTCGAAAAGCGCGACACTGGCCAGAGCCGCATGCGACCGGTGCGCGCTCAGGAAGCGACGCAAATCAAAGCGCAGCAGATTGTCGCCATAGACCACCAGGCTCGTGCCTCGCCAGTGATCCGACAGGTGCTTCCAGCCTCCCGCGGTACCCAGGATGGAGTCCTCGAGGGAATAGCGAATACGCATGCCCCAGCGCTCACCGTAGCCGAGAGCGTCGCGGATGGCGTGCGCACGGTAGTGCAGATTGATCCAAACGGAGCGGATGCCGTGGGCGGCGAGCCATTGCAGGTTCCAGTCCAGCAGAGACCTGCCCCCCAACTGAAGCAGCGGCTTGGGCAGGTCGCCGGCCAGCGGGGCGATGCGCGTGCTCCTGCCCGCGGCCAGGAGCAGGGCTGCGAGCCTCATGGTGCCGGCGCCGCAAGCCGGGACTCCGCGCCCAGAACATTTTCCCGAATGTAGGCGATAGAACGTTGCAGCCCTTCACTCAGCTCGACGGCGGGGCTCCAACCCAGCGCGCGAGCGGCGCTGATGTCGGCTCTGGTCTCGAACGCCTCGCCGGGCAGGTCCGGTGCATGATTCGGCTCGATATCGCTGCCCAGTTGCGTGCGCACAGCATCAAAGACTTCGCGCACCGAATAGCTGCGGCCGCTTCCCAGGTTGAAGGTGCGGCCATCCGTCCGCGGGTCGAGCAGACATTGCAGGTGGAAACGGTTGACGTCGTCGATGTAGACGAAGTCCCTGCGTTTCTCGCCTGTGCCGTAGATGGTGGGTTGCCGGCCCTGAAGCAGGTGAAGGATGAACGCGCTCATGACCGGCGGGATAGTACGCCGGTAGTCCTGGCGCGGACCATAGACGCAGAAGTAGCGGAGCGCTGTGAGATTCAGGCCGTGATGGCGTGCGTAACCGGCCGCGAAGTCCCGAACGCCGAGCTTGCTGAGCGCGTAGAAGCTCTGGGGCGCTATGTCGCCTTCCGCTGTGGGAAACTGGTGGATGCCTTCATAAAGCGCCGAAGTTTCGGCGTAAATCACCTTGGCGACCCGGGCCCGGTGAGCCGCCTGGAAAACGTTGACCGAGCCCTGCACATTGACGCTGCTGGTTTCGACGGGGTCGGCCTGACAGTCGGCGATGCAGTTCCTGGCGGCCAGGTGGAAGACGGCGCTGACATCGCTGCACAGCGGATAGATCTCCGTCGAGCGAATGTCCAGCTCGTAGAACTCCACCTCATCCGGCACCTGCTCGATCACGCCCTGTGACAGGTCATCCAGCCCGATCACGCGGTAGCCCTCGCCGAGGAGCTGCTCGGCCAGGTTGCTGCCCATGAAGCCTGCTACGCCCGTGATCAGGATGGGGCGGGCGTTTGCGCCGCTCAGACGCCGTACCCCGCGCGGAGCGCGTCGTCGTGGAACATCTGGACCGTTTCCCGGGAGAACTCCTCGAGGTCTTTATCGCGGAGGTCCAGCTTGGCGAGGAGGTCAGGGGTCATGGTGATGATGTGGCACCCGCATTCCTCGGCTTGAAAGGCGTTCAGCACTTCGCGAGGGCTGGCCCAGAGCACAGAGAGGCGGCCCCGCCGGGCCTCACAAATGGCCACGGCTTCACGGATGACTGGCACCGGGTCGCGGCCGGTATCAGCGATCCGGCCGGCGAACACGGAAGCAATGGCTGCCGCTTCGGGACTCACCGCCTCGGACACGGCGCCGACCTGATCCAGTGTCATGACGGCCGTGACGTTCAGCTTCAAGCCCTCTTGCGACAGCTCGCGGATCAGCGGAATGCACGATTCGCCACGGGTGTTGCAAATAGGGATCTTCACGAAGATGTTGCCGCCCCAGCTCGCGATAGTGCGGGCCTGGCGTGCCATCTCCGGCAGCTCGTCGGCGAAGACCTCGAAGGAAACCGGCAAATCCGGAATAGCCTGCAGTACCTGGTGAGCGAAAGCCTGGTAGTCCGGTACGCACGCCTTGGCCATGAGCGTCGGATTGGTGGTGAAGCCGTCCACCGCCTGCTGCCGGTACGCCGCGATCATGGCCGACAGGTCCGCGCAGTCCAGGTGGATCGCGATGTTGAGCCCGTGTCCGGACATAGAAGCCATGGGTGGCGTCGCTCGGCTCAAGGCGAGCCAGGCAGCGGCTTCAGGAAGCGTGTGTCTATGTCGATCTCCAATCCCTGGCGGATCGCGCGGATTCCGATCAGTACTCGCTTGCGGCCGCGGCGCTCGATGACAATGCCCTCCACCCCCTGGAACGGCCCGTCAGTGACCCGTACCCCCTGGCCTTCCTTCACAAACGGGCGCGGTTCCGGCTCGATCCCCGTGGCGGCTACTGCGTCCACAAAGAGGCGCACGTTCTCGATGTCGCGGTCGGATATCGGGGTGGGGTAGCCGTTGGCACGCACCACTGTGCTCACGCCCGGCGTCGTGATTACGGGATAAAGATCCTGCAGAGTGAAACGGCCGAACACGTAGCTGGGGAAGAGCGGCCATGGCACGACTTTCTTGCGATCCTTCCACTGTCGCAGGCGGGGGATCAGGGGCAGGTAGCTCTCGAGGCCGCGTTCCCGGAGCAGCCGCTCCACCTGCTTCTCGTGCCGCCCCCGCGTATAACAAGCGTACCAGTGCCGATCGGTATACAGCTCCGGCGGCGGGCTCCGCTCCTCTTCCGTCAGGATTTGACTCAGCACTGATCTCAACATGCTTACCTGCCGGTGGACACACGTTGGCCCTGTCAGTTACAGGGCGTTTCTGACGCAGCCCGGGCGTAACTCTCGGCTTTTACTGCAGGTGCTACTTGTTGATCTGATCGAAGGCGATGAGCAGTGCTGCCGTGGTGCTCACAATGGACAGGGTGCGCGTCAGGAACTGGTCCAGCTCGAAGCCCCGCCGCTCGGCGGCCGGCTTCTCGGGCACGAACACCGTGCTCCCCGGCTCGATGGCCGGCCCCCGCCTCGCAAAGAGCAGCTTCTTCACCACCGCCCGCTCCCCGCTGGCGTAGGTCACCGCCACCCGCCCCTTGTCCGCTCCCTCCGCGTAGCCACCCGAGCGCTCCACGTAATAGTCCAGTCCCTTCCCCGGCGTGTAAAACACCCGGCTCTCGAACTGCACCTTCCCCTTCACCACCACCGTGCCGTCGTAGCGCGGCACGTGCAGACTGTCCCCCGCCTCCAAAAGCACGTTGTGCCGGCTCGCCTCTTCCCCCAGCGCCCGCTCCAGGTCCACTGCCACCAGTTGACTGTCGCGCACCAGCCGGAAACCCGGCGCATACGCCTCCCGCGTCAGCCCCCCAGCTCGCCGCAGCAGATCCGCCACCCGCTCCCCTCGCGTCCCCAGCACATACGAACCCGCCAGCGCCACCTCCCCGCTCACCGTCACCACCCGCGGCCGCTCGTATCCCGGCGCCTTGCGCACAAACACCCGGTCCCCTCGCTCCAGCACAAACTCCCCCACACTCGGCCGCCACTCCGGAACCCCGTCCTTCCCTCCCCCACGCCCCTTCTCCACACTCTCCACCCCCGCTCCCACATACTCCCGCTCCAGCTCCACCCGGTACACCCGCGCCGTGGTGTCCGTCCGCTCCTCCAACTCCGGCCGCCTCGCCACCTCCGCCACCGCCGTGTACGCCCCCTCCGCAAAACCTCCCGCCGCCAAAATCACATCCTTCACCGTCATCCCCTCCACCCACTCGTACGCCCCCGGATCCTTCACAAACCCACTCACCGTCACCAGCCCCACCTGCCTCAGCCGCTCCCGGCTGAATACCACCACCGAGTCCTGATCCCAAAGCCCCACATCCTCACTCTCCACCAGCGCCGTCCGCAACAGCCGCCGCTCCACTCCCCCAACCTCCCACCGGTACACGTGCGCCCGCGCCCGATACGCTCCCTCCCCAAGACCCCCGGCCCGCTCCAGCAGCCCCCACAACGTCGAGCCCTCCTCCCACTCGTACTCCCCTGGTCGCCTGACCTCACCAGTCACCACCACCCGCCTGCGCCTCCCCTCCCCAACCCCGAACACCCGCACCACATCCCCGTCCCTCAGCTCCATCCCCTCCCCGATCCGCCCGTCCAACACCACCCGCCACAATCCCGGCCGCCTCTCCCCCGGCGCCAGAATCCGATCCACCTGCACCCGCTCCACCACCGCCTCCGCCTTCACACCCCCGGCATACCTCAGCAGCTCCTCCAGCCCCTCCCCACCCCTCAACTCGTAGATCCCCGCTCGCCTCACCGCTCCCACCACCTCCACCCGCCTACCCACCACCGGCACAAACACCACATCCCCATGCTCCAGCCTCACATCCCCACCACTCGCTCCCGTCAGCAAATAGTCGTACAGGTCCACCTCCCCCACCACCTTGCCCCCGCGCCTCACTACCACTCCCCGAAAACTCCCCTCCTTCGTCGGACCCCCAGCCTGGTACAACGCCGTCAGCACCGTAGCACCCCCGCCCACCACGTACGCCGACGGCCTCACCACCTCCCCCACCACGTACACCTGGTTCAGCCGCAGCCGCCCCAGCCCTACCTCCACCCGCGCCCTCCCCTCCCGCACCGCCGAATACACCCGCCCCAATCGCTCCCGCAGCACTCCCCCCAACCCCTCCAGCGTCTGCCCACTCACAAATACACTCCCCACCGCCGGCAGCACCACCGTCCCCTCCCGCCCCACTACCACACTCTGCTGCGCCTCCACCTCCCCACTCACCACCACCACCACCTCGTCCCCAGGGCCTACCCGGTACCCCGCATCCACCGGCCCCAAAACCAAAGGCTGAAACTGCGTCGTCGCCCGCCGAAACAACATCCGCCCAAACACCTTCCGGTCCACCGTGTCCGCCGCTAAACTGTCCGCCACCAGACTGTCCACCACCCCAAAAAACGTCGTGTCCTCCCCCAACCCCTCCCGCACCACCACCCCCAGCCGCCTCAGCAGCCTCTCCAGCTCCCCACCCACCCCGCCCCGCGGCGCCTCGCCTCCTCGCTCCAATACATCAAAATAGGCGTCCAGCAGCCCAGAATCGTATCCCAAGGCCGCTAAACGCCCCCGCACCTGCTCCCGGCTCAGCCCCGACTGCCTAAGCCCCTCGATAATCTCTACATGCGTTACCCCAGATGGGCCGCCCCGCCCCTCCACCACCCGTCGAAGGGAATCCTGCAGCGCCGCCCGCCGAACCGCCGCCCCTACACTGTCCCGCGGCTCCTGGCTATACCATGCTTCCGCCGCCCACACGAAAAACCCCACCACCAGCCCCGCGGCCCTTCTCCATCGCTCCATCCTCAACTGCCACTCCTCTAACAAAAAATCGCGATCCCTTCCACTCCCGTTCAGTTCC
>JACQVE010000002.1 GCA_016209965.1 Gemmatimonadota bacterium
GAGAGTGTCCCAGGGTTAGTTGAAAAGCAAGGGAGCAGCACCCAACGTGGTGAAGTGAGCGTTTGGCCAACACCACAACAACCACAGGAGGGAGCTGCCCCATGTCTAGCGTACTGCGCGTCAGCAAGGACCGCAAGATCAAGCCCGTCCGTGCAGCGAAGGCTGTTGCGGGTCGCGTGGCCCCCGCCGACCTGGAGACAAAGGTAGCCCTGATCCAAACGCTGATCCCGCTGGGGTTGCAGGCCGTGGCGGAGGTGTTGGAGGCCGAAGTGGCCGCATTGGCCGGCCCGCGCTATGCGCGGCAGGATGGCGCGCCCCACCTGGTGCGCTGGGGTCGTCAGGGGGGCGCGGTGTACCTGGCCGATCAGAAGGTACCCGTCGCCATCCCCCGGGTGCGGAATCGGCAGACCGGGACGGAGGTGCCCTTGCAGGCCTATGCGCGTTTGCAGCAGCCGCGGGCGGCGGATGAGGGCGTGCTGCGGCGGATCCTCTATGGCCTGAGCTGCCGGGACTACCGGGCCTGCGCTGAGGCGGTACCTGAAGCGTTTGGCCTGAGCCGGTCGAGCATCTCGCGCCGTTACGTGTATGCGACGGCGCGGAAGCTGCAGGCGCTGCAGGAGCGGCGGCTGGACCGCGACGAGTTCGTGGCCCTGATCTTGGACGGCAAGACGTTCGCCGAGGACACGATGGTGATCGCGCTGGGGATCACGGTGCGCGGGGAGAAGGTGCTGCTGGGGTTTGTCCAGACCGGGACGGAGAACGCCGCGGTGTGCGCCGCCTTCCTGCGCCAGTTGGTGGAGCGTGGGCTCCGGGTGGGCGAGGGGCTGTTGGTCGTGCTCGATGGGAGTAAGGGGCTGCGGCGGGCGGTCCAGGACGTGCTCGGGGAACGCGCCCAGGTGCAACGGTGCACCTACCATAAGCGGGAGAACGTCGTCGCCTACTTGCCCCAGCGGCTGCAGGCGGTGTGGCGGGCGAAGCTGCAGCACGCGTACCGACAACCGACCTATACCGCTGCGCGGGACGCGCTCCACCGCCTGCACCAGGAACTGCGTCGCCTCAATGAGGACGCGGCGCACAGCCTGGCGGAAGGGTTGGAGGAGACGCTGACGCTGCATCGCCTGGGGATCGCGGCGCCGCTCGGCCAGCACTTCCAGACCACGAACATGCTGGAGTCGATCCTGGCGCAGGTGGAGCAGCGCACGGGGAAAACGGTCTTGCCGCAAACGCGATATTCTTGCGCTGCGTAGTTCGTAGAGACCTCACCGCAACACCGTACACCTTACGGATTCGCGCTCCCCGACGCCGGCGGAACGCAAGGTCACGGGGAGGGCAGTGATGTCAATGAGATTATATCACATATCCCTTGTCGTCAACCAGTTTCTGTCGCCGTGCGCAACAGTGTGGCCTGTGGAATGCGATAAATATGGACAATTTGCTTGCTCAACCCACGAGGTCGAGACAGATGGCACGGGACTGGCTAAACTGACTATAATTCGATTGACAAAAAGAGCGGACGGTGCTAGAGTGAAGCCGTGGCCAAGCGTGCGCTGGACGCCATCCGACACCGTGCGGCCGTGCCGGCGAGCCTGCAGCACCCGCATCCCGGGCAGGTCGCGGATCCCCTCTTCCATCGGTGCCGCCCCTTCTTCGACGCTCGGGACTTGGTCCAGGTCAAGTACGAGATGCTGCGGGCTCACCACGTGGACCGGGGCCGGGTGGTGGAGGTGGCGCGCCGGTTTGGGCTCAGCCGGCAAACCTTCTATGTCACCGACGCCGCCTTCCACACCGCACGCCTGCGCGGGTTACTCCCCGACCGGCCAGGGCCGAAAGGTCCGCACAAGGTTACGCCCGAGCTGGCCCGGTTTCTCCGCACGCAGCACCGGGCGCATCCGGAGGTGGACTATCGGGCACTGGCGGAGGCTGCGGCCACGAAGTTTGGCATCCGGGTGCACCCGCGCACCGTGCGGCGGGTGCTTGCGAAGCGTCTTTTTTCCCCTACGCCCAATGCCCCGCGGAGGAGGCGACGGTGAGGGCTTCCTCTGCGCCGCCGATCCCCTGCAGGCCGCGTACGAGCGCGAACGTGCGCGGGTGCTCGGCGGCGAGGCGTGTGGATCGTTCTCCCTGGGACGTCAGCTCGCGCAGGCGCACCGGCCGAGCCTGGGGAGGCGGCAGGTGCGCTCGGTCGAGGCCGCGCCGCCATGGACCGGCGACCCGGAGGCGAACCACAAGCGGCTGGTACGTGTCGTCTCCACCCTGTTGTGGGGCGGCGACGTCATGACGGAGCCAGCACGCCAGGAGCAGCCGCGATGCGGGTAGCGCTCTACGCGAGAGTGTCCTCAGCCCGGCAGGAGCAGGAGCGGACGATCGCCTCCCAGGTGGAAGCGTTGCACGCGTACGCGGCGGCCCACGGCGACGAGATCGTCCCCCAGGGTGTGTTCTGTGATGACGGCTTCAGCGGGGCCCGCCTCGACCGCCCGGCCCTGGATCGGCTCCGGGATGGCGCCCAAGCGCACGCCTTCGAGGCCGTGCTCGTGCTCAGCCCGGACCGGTTGTCACGGAACTACGCCTACCAGGTCCTCATCCTCGAAGAGCTGGAACGCTGGGGGGTCTCCGTACGCTTCGTGGAGCAGCCCCCGCTCGATGATCCCGCCGCCCGCCTGCTGGTGCAGATCCAGGGCGCGGTGGCCGAATACGAACGCGCCAAGATCGCCGAGCGCAACCGCCGCGGCCGTCTCTTCCGCTTGCGCGCTGGCGAGGTCGCCCTCTCGGTCGCCCCCTACGGCTACCGCCGCGTCGCCCGCACGCCGATCGAGCCCGCCCACCTGCGTATCGAGGAACGCGAGGCAGCGGTGGTGCGCCAGATCTTTGCCTGGCATGTGGAGGAGCGGTGCGCGCTCCGGAGCATCGCGCAGCGCCTGCAGGTCCAAGGGATCTCGACCCCCAAGGGCGGACAACTGTGGACGGCGCAGACGGTGCGCGGCATCCTCCGCAACCCCGTCTACATCGGCAGTTGGCCGGTGAATCGCACGCGGATGGCCGACGACAAGACCCACACCCGGCGCCGGCGGCCGGCTGAGGAGTGGATCATTCTCACCGTGCCCGCCATCATTGATCCCGAGACGTTTGGGCGGTCTCAGCAGCGGCACGCGGAAAACCGTCACTTCAGTCCCCGCCACCTCAAGGAGGAGCGCTGGCTGCTGCGCGGGCTGGTGCACTGCGGGCTGTGCCACCATGCGGCGGTCGCCGTGCGCGCCCTTCGGGCAGACGGGCGGTACAACGACTACTACCGGTGTCGCCACACGAGCGAGACGCTGACCCCGTGCGCCGCCCCGTATCTTCGCGCGACGGCGTTGGACACGCTCGTCTGGGAGGAAGTCCGCCACATGGTGTGCAACCCCGCCGTGCTGCGGGACGCGGTGGTGGCAGGAGCTACGGTCTCGCCGGACGCCGCCCTGCTCGCGACGCAACGGGCGATCCTCGACCGGCAGCTCCAGGCAGCCCGCAACGAGCGGGAGCGCCTCCTGGACGCCTACCAAGGCGGCGCCATCGAGTTGGCTGAGCTCGATCGCCGGCTGGCAGGGATACGACTCCGGGAAGAGCAATGGCACACCGAGGCGGTGCGCGTCGACCAGCTTCAGCAGGAGGCGGCGGCAGAACAGCAACTCCTCCAGCGCCTGGATCTCCTGGCAACAAGGATGCGACACCGTATGGACGTCATGGCCTTCGGCGAACGCCAAGCCCTGCTCCGCGAAGTCCTCGAGGCCGTCGAAACCACGCCATATGAAGTGACGATCTACTACCGGATCCCTCTCCCGCCCCCACCGTCGGGCCCGGATGCTCACCGTGATTCGCGACTGTCAACTAAATTGGGTTTGCGTAAAGACCGTCAAGGTAGATCGCTGGACGACGAGCGAGCAGAAGCATCGCTGGCTGGCGACCGTCCTGCTGGACATCGAGCCGCGCTTGCGCCGGGTGCGCGGCTACCGATACCTCTCACAGTTGCAGGCGGCGTTGCAGCAAGCGATCACA
>JACQVE010000003.1 GCA_016209965.1 Gemmatimonadota bacterium
AAGCTGCGTTACAATCGACTGATCGACATCTTCGCTTCAGAGGCGGCCGGAGTAGCCAAGGCAGCGCAGTCCCGCCGGGACGCCGTGCTGCAGCAACATATGCGAAGGGGGGTCCGGCACGGCCGTCGCGAACAGCCGTCGCCGCGGCCGGCGGCGACCGAGTAGCGGGTGCGCCCCACTGGCCCGCTGAGCCTCACCCGGGCCCACCCGCCGAAGGGGGGTGGCTTAGCACCCTTGCGAATGGTAGGCGCCGCGGCCGGCGGGGGTCCAGCAGGGTTGCGGGCCCTGGTTCAACCCACCGCCCGCCCGAAGTCCAGGAAGCACCACTCCCGCGTCGCCGGCACGGTCCCCTGCTGCAGCCCCTTCTTCTCCGCTACCAGGATGTTGTTCGAGTGGTTGAAGCCGAAGGCGTTCTCCACGTCGTAGAGCCCGGGCTCGTTCGAGAAGTGCATTCCCTTCTGCATCACGGTATAGTCGCCCAGCGCGTGGTAGGGCGGCTGGTGGCCTTCCATCCCTTCGCCGTGACCCGGCCGGTGGTAGACCAGGTGCGCCACGCCATTAGCGACCTGGTAGTCGTGCACCGCCCTGGCCACGTTCGAGCAGGTGTTCCCGGCATATGACTGCTCCGCCTGGATCTCGTAGCTCCGCGTGTGCACGTCCCACACCTGCTCCTGCCAGCGCGTCCAGGGCGCCACCAGGAAGGCGCGGTACTGCTCGCCGCCGTACCCGCCGATCCGCACCACTCCCGAGATCTGCAGCGCATCGCCACGGGCCACTGGACTCCAGTACACCTGATTGGGGTGCGGGTAGGCCGTGGCGCGGCCGGAGCGGCAGGAGATGCCCACATCGATCCCGACCGCCTCGTGGGGCAGCCCCTGCTGCGGAATGTCCTTCATGATGAGCTGCATCCCCCAGAGCCGGGCTGCATTGGCGACTTCGAAGTCCATCACGCCGGGGCCGCGCTCGAGCAGGTAGTTCCGGGCAAAGGCATGGATCTCGGACCAGTAATCCATGGCCCGCTGCGTCAGCCGGTTCTCCAGCTCGTCCTTCACCATGCGATGGCGCATCAGGATGTCGTAGACGTCCACGAACTGCGTGCCTGGCATGGCCGCGGCCATGGCGCCGAAGCTGCCCTGCGTGGGCCGGTATTTCCTCGGCGTCTCGATCGCCCCCGCCATGTTCAGCCGCTCCGCCTGCGCCTGCCCCGGCAGGATCCCGATCTCCGCGGCGCTGCCGCTGTCCATGCCGATCGTCTTGCCGCCGTACCCCAGGCGCGCCAGGGTTTCGCCCCACCAGCGGTGAATGTTCACCGTGCGCCCCTGTACGACCTGCCCCTGGTTGGGGAAGCCGCCGTCCGCGTGATGGTAGTCGAAGTAGGAGAACGCCTTCGTGCTCCACCAGCCGCTCACCAACTGCTGGTCCAGGTAGGGGTGCAGCCAGATCAGCGCATCCTCCTGATCCATGGGGAAGAAGCAGGCGAAGGGGCGCTCCGTCGTCGAGTGCAGCAGCCCCGTGGCATAGATGATGTTCCAGCGGTTGGTCAGGAAGATCCCGCCGTCCACGCCCCGCGCGCGCGCCTCCTCCTTCAGCCGCTTCGCCTTCTGCTGATACCAGGAGAGCGGCAGCCGGTGGAAATCGGCCGCGGCCGGCAGCTCGGCCCGGCGCCGCGCCTGCTCGGCGCGCAGCAGCTCGAAGCTGTCCCGCGCCCGCTCCGCCCGCACCATGGCCCGCTCGTCCGGCCACAGGCTGCGCGGCCCGACTACCGCCGCACTGGCCAACCCCGCGCCCGAGCTCTTCAGGAACTGCCGACGGCTGAAGCGAAACATGGGTCCCTCCGGCAAAAGGGCCGCGCAGCCCCGCGGTCACACCGCCAGCCGCGCCTCGACCCGCTCGGCCTCCCCGGCGCCAAACCACTCCTGCAGGCTCCTCACGGAGCGCGCCCGGGAGCGCAGCGCGATCACGGCGTCACATGCGGCCGAGGCCGCCGACATGGTGGTGCAGTAGGGCACCCGATAGGTGATGGCCGCGCGGCGCATGGCATAGTCGTCGTATTGTGATTTCTTGCCCAGGGGCGTGTTGACGAGCAGGTCGATGCCGCCGCTGATCATCTGGTCGACAATGTCCGGCCGGCCCTCGCCCACCTTGTAGATCCGCTCCGCCGGTACGCCCCGCCCCCGCAGCCAGCGCCAGGTCCCCTCGGTGGCCAGCACCCGGAACCCCAGGTCATGGAAGCGCCGCACGATGGGCGTCACCGTAGGCTTATCGCTGTCGTTAACGGTGACGGCAATGACGCCGCTGGTGGGCAGGGCACTGCCCGCGGAGACCTGCGCCTTGGCGTAGGCCATGCCGAACGACTCGTCGAACCCCATCACCTCGCCCGTCGAGCGCATTTCGGGACCCAGGATCACATCCACGTCCAGCTTGTTAAAGGGGAGCACTGCCTCCTTGACGGCCACGCCCAGGAGCGGCGGCTCGTGCCGCACGCCCAGCGCTTCCAGCGATTTCCCGGCCATGGCCCGGGCGGCCAGGCGGGCGAATGGCACGCCCGTAGCCTTGGAAACGAAGGGCACCGTGCGCGAGGCCCGGGGATTCACCTCCAGCACGTAGACGATGCCGTCCTTGATGGCATACTGCACGTTGATCAGCCCCACCACACCCAGCTCGGCCGCGAACTGCAGCGTGAGCCGCCGCATCTCCTCGACCTCGTGGTCCTTGAGCAGGTAGGGTGGCAGCACGCAAGCCGAGTCGCCCGAGTGCACGCCCGCGTCCTCGATGTGCTGCATCACGCCCGCGATCACGCCGCGCCGGCCGTCGCCGATGGCGTCCACATCCGCTTCGAAGGCGTCCTCGATGAAGCGGTCGACCAGCACGGGGTGGTCGGGTGAGGCGCGCACGGCGCGGCCGAAGTACTCGAGCAGCGACGCCTCGTCGTAGACGATCTCCATGGCCCGGCCGCCCAGCACGTAGGACGGGCGCACCAGCACGGGGTAGCCCACCTCAGCCGCTACCGCCGCCGCTTCCGCCGCGGTCACGGCCACCCCATGGGCCGGCACAGTCGCGCCCAGTTTCCGGCACAACGCAGCGAAGCGGTCCCGGTCCTCGGCGCGGTCAATGGCGTCCACTGTGGTGCCCAGGATGGGCACGCCCAGCTCGGCCAGCGGCTGGGCCAGCTTGAGCGGCGTCTGTCCGCCCAACTGCACGATCACGCCCACCGGCCGTTCCCGCTCCACGATCTCGAGCACGTCCTCGAGCGTGAGCGGCTCGAAGTACAGCTTGTCCGAGATGTCGAAGTCCGTGGAAACGGTCTCCGGGTTCGAGTTCACCATGATCGTCTCGAACCCGTCCGCCCGCAGCGCCAGGGCGGCTTGCACGCAGCAGTAGTCGAACTCGATGCCCTGGCCAATGCGGTTCGGCCCGCTCCCCAGGATCACGATCTTGGGCCGCTCGCTGGCCGGCGCCTCCGACTCGTCCTCATATGAGGAGTAGAGGTACGGCGTCGCGGCGGGAAACTCGCCCGCGCACGTGTCCACCATCTGGTAGGTGGGGCGGACCCCCAGCGCCTGCCGCAGCGCCCGCACCTCGCTCTCGCTCACCCCCCTCGAACGCGCGAGCTGCAGGTCGCTGAAGCCCAGCCGCTTCATGCGCCGCAGCGCAGCGGCGGTGATGTCCTCGAGCCCGGGCGCCGCCGTCGCGGCATGGGCGCCCTGCGCCTCCTCTCGATGCCGTTCCCGATCCCGATCCCGGTCCGCAGCCTGAGCCACTCGGGCAGGAACCTCCCCATTCGCCTTGACTGCGTGAGTTGCTTCCTGCTTCCGTTCTGCCGGCTGGGGCGGCGCAAGTGCAGCAAACCACCGCTCCGCCTCGAGCAGTTCCGCCAGTTGCCCCAGGAACCAGGGATCAATGGCGGTGAGCTCGTACAGCTCGGCAATGGTGAAGCCGGCGGCCAGGGCGCGCTTGAGCTGGAAGGGCCGCTCCGCAGTGGGCTGGCGCAGCGCCGCGCGCAGCGTCTCGGCCGAGTCGTCGGCCAGCCCGTCGTCCTCGAGTCGCGCCCCCGTCTCCCAGCCGGCGCGGTCGATCTCCAGCCCTCGCAGCCCCTTCTGCCACGCCTGCTTGAATGTCCGCCCGATGGCCATCACCTCGCCCACCGCCTTCATCTGCACGCCCAGCGTGCGGTCGGCGGTGGGGAACTTCTCGAAGGCGAAGCGCGGGAACTTCACCACCACGTAGTCCAGCACGGGCTCGAAGGAGGCCGGCGTGGTGCGCGTGATGTCATTGGGCAGCTCGTCCAGCCGGTAGCCGACGGCCAGCTTGGCGCCGATGCGCGCGATCGGGAACCCGGTCGCCTTGGAGGCCAGCGCCGAGGAGCGCGAGACCCGGGGATTCATCTCGATCACCAGCATCTCGCCGTTCCCGGGGTGCACCGCGAACTGGATGTTGCAGCCGCCGGCCTCGACGCCGATCTCGCGGATGATGGCGATGGCCGCGTCCCGCATGCGCTGGTACTCGCGATCCGTCAGCGTCTGCGCGGGCGCCACCGTGATCGAGTCGCCCGTGTGCACGCCCATGGCGTCCACGTTCTCGATCGAGCAGATAATGACCACGTTGTCCGCGCCATCGCGCATGACCTCGAGCTCGAATTCCTTCCAGCCGATGACCGACCGGTCCACCAGCACCTCGTGGATCGGCGACTCGTCCAGCCCCCGCCGCACCGCGTCCTGGAACTCCTCGAGGTTGTAGCCAATGCCGCCGCCCGTGCCACCCAGCGTGAAGGCGGGGCGGATGATGGCAGGGTAGCCGACGTCGCCCACAATGCGCAGCGCGTCCTCGAGCGAGCGGGCGGACCCGCCGTGTGGGACGGCCAGCCCGATGCGCGTCATGGCCCGGGCAAACTCGGCGCGGTCCTCCGCCATGCGGATGGCGCGCGCGTCAGCGCCGATCAGCTCGACGCCGTGGCGCTCGAGCACCCCGCTCTGGTGCAGCTCGAGCGACACGTTCAGCGCCGTCTGCCCGCCCATGGTGGGGAGCAGCGCGTCCGGCCGCTCGCGCTCGATGATGCGCTCGACCCACTCCGCGGTGATGGGCTCGATGTAGGTGCGGTCCGCCAGCTCCGGGTCGGTCATGATCGTGGCCGGATTGCTGTTCACCAGCACCACGCGGTACCCCTCCTCCTTCAGCGCCCGCACCGCCTGGGTCCCGGAGTAGTCGAACTCGCACGCCTGCCCGATCACGATCGGGCCGGAGCCGAGCAGCAGGATCGTCTGGAGGTCTTCTCGTTTAGGCACGGGTTATACGGCAAGACTGGACATCCGGCCGGAAGGTCAGTAAAGTGGTGCCCGTGGCCGGGATCGCGCAACCCCGAGCGCATAAACCATTGCTAAGCCGCACCCGCTGGGCACGCCAGGAGCTATGGCCAGGGCGTGCCGCAGCGCACCGACTCGTTCCCGCTGCAGCGGCGAGCCCGCGCACGGCGCCGCCCGCGCTGGCTGCCCGCGTCTCGCCGCTGCCTCTCCCGCAGTTGATGGAGGCATCTGCATGTGCAACGGTGAAAGCGCTGCCGGCATCCCCGGCATGGAGGGAGAAGCCTTAAAGATCCTGCTTGCGGAAGACGACGCCGAGGACGCGAGGCAGCTCGAGGAAGCCCTGGAAGAGGACGTCGCCCGCCCCTTCCTCCTGGTTCGCGCCCGCAACCTGCTCGAGGCGCTGAGCCGGCTGCGCAAGAAGAGCTTCGACGTCATCCTGCTCGATCTCACCCTGCCCAACGGCGACGGCGTGGACATGATCTCGCGGGTGCAGGGCGAGGCGCCCGACGTGCCCGTGGTCGTGCTCACGCGCCTCGAGGACGAGCAGACGGCCATCCGGGCGCTCAAGGGCGGGGCCCAGGACTACCTGGTCAAGGGAAAGGTCAACGGCGAGCTGCTCTTCCGCTCGAGCCGCTACGCCATCGAGCGGCACCGGCTGCTGGCCGAGCTGCGCGCCCTGTCGCTGGTGGACGAGCTCACCGCGGTCTACAACCGCCGGGGCTTCCTCACCCTGGTGCAGCAGCAGCTCAAGGTGGCGCACAGGCAGAAGCGCACCATGCTCCTCTTCTTTGCCGACCTGGACGGCGTGAAGCGGATCAACGACACCTTTGGCCATGCCGAGGGCGACCGTGCGCTGGTGGATGCGGCGGAACTGCTCAAGCAGACGTTCCGCGAATCGGACATCGTGGCCCGGCTGGGCGGCGACGAGTTTGCCGTCTTCGCCATCGAGAGCACGCCTGACAGCGCGCAGATCATGATGAACCGGCTCGAGCGCAACCTGGCGGCTCACAACGCCGAGCCGGTCCGGCCCTACCCCATGTCGATCAGCATGGGCATCGCCGTGTACGATCCCGCCAGTCCCACCTCGGTGGACGACCTGCTCTCCAGGGCGGATCGGCTGATGTACGAGCACAAGCGCAGCAAGAAAGCGCAGCGGCAAGGTGGGCGGCGGCGCCGCGGCCGCATGAGCCGGTAGTTCGCGCGGCGGCCTGTCCAGCCTCGCCGCGGCAAGGTGGGCGGCGGCGCGGCCGCTCTGGCTCGCGGGAAGGGCCCGGCGTGCGGCGAGGCGGGCAGGGAGGCTCAGGCGGCCAGCGCTCCGCTCAGCGGCGCCGCAGCTTCGGCCAGAGCGCGCCCCGCCAGATCGCGAGCTTCTCCCCCGCTCCGGCGGCGCCCGCCCCCGCCGCTCGGCCAGCCGAGCCGCTCGCCTGCCGCAGCAGCCGCAGCCGGTAGCGCGTCGCCACGCCCGCCGTCTCCAGCACTCCGATCAGGTACTGGCCAGCCGGTAAGCGGCCCGCGATCTCCTCGCTCGAGAAGGGCAGTGCCGCCGCCATGTAGATGCGCGGGAACTCGCCCGTCGCCGCGATCCAGGGCACGGACTTGGCGGGCGCGCTCATCAGGAACAGATCCAGGTCGTGGTCGGCAATGGCTTCGCCCGGGTTCAGTTGCAGCACCACGTCGGTCGTGGCCGCCAGCTCGAAGCGGTAGTAGTCCGCGCCGTACGGATTCTCCAGCGTCAGCTCGCCCACGAACGGGAAAGGCAGGGGCGCGGCGTCCCGCGGGTAGTCGTTGGGCTCGAGGCTGTCCGGCGGCAGGGCGAAGGTGGGCCGGTCATCCAGGCGCAGGCCGTAGCTGCGGTCCCCGGGAATGATGGCCGAGAAGCTGCCCGTGAAGGCGAAGGGCGAGAGCAGCACATCGTACGTTCCCGCGCGCAGCCGCGGCAACGAGATGGTTACCGGCTGGATCGGCCGCTCCGCGAAGAGCGCATAGCTCGCCACCAGCCCCACAATGTCCTGCGCCGCGACGTCGATCACCTCCATGCGCGTGGCCCGCAGCGCCGCGATCACCAGGCTGCGGTCCGCCAGCTCTACCCGAACCGGCCCGGCGGCCGGCAGCTCGAAGCGGTAGACGTCGGCGTCCCGGGAGGTGTAGAGCGGCCGCGTCACGAGGGAGGGGTTCTCGAAGGGGAAGGGCAGGGCAGCCGGCTCATCGAAGCCGTTCGGCTCCAGCGCGTCATCGCCGTTCCCGGTCACGAAGAACACACCGTCGGCGACCGCCGCCACGCCCGCACGGGTCACAGTGAGCGGCCCCGTGCTGGCGCCCACCGGCACCCAGGCCTCCAGGCTCCGTCCCGTCGCCGCCACCCCCTTGAGGAAGGCCGGCACACCGCCGAAGCGGACCACGGGCTCCGCGCCCAACGACTGCCCTCGCACCGTGACTACGGTGCCGAACGCGCCGTGCTGCGGCGCGAATCCGGTGACCTCGCGCACGCGCAGTGTGGCAAAGCCGCGGAGTCCGTTGGGCGCCCGGGCCTCGATGCGCGCGTCACCCAGCGCCCGCGCCGTGACCAGTCCGGCCGTGTCCACCCGCGCCCGCACCGTGTCCAGGCTGCGCCAGCGGAAGGGCGTGCCCGGGATGGGCGCATCATCCGCATCAAACGCCGTGGCCGTGATGCGCACTGTGTCGCCCGGCGAGACCGCCGTATCGGCCGGCGTCAACACCAGAAAGGTGGGCGTCGGCGGCTGCGCCGGATCGTCACAGCCCCAGAGCCACAACAGCACAAAGCGCGAAAAGGCGGCCTTGACACCACCCCAGCGCAGCAGGCACCGCAGGCGCCCGCACGCCGGCACACCTGCCTGCGCGCCTCGCGTCGTCTCCGCATCCACCGGTCGCACCTGACACCGTCCCATTCTCCTATAAGCTTGACTCAAATTGAAATGTCAAGCCCGCCACGAGGAGGAGCCGATGTCCCGCCTCGCTCTTGCAAGCATCGCAGCGCTGGCCCTCGTCCTCGCAGGCGCTTGCGACAAAGCTGGCCCGGCAGAAGACTTTCCGACAGGGCTGCATCCGTCCGCGGCCCTCTTCTACGGCACGGTTTGCGCCCAAAACCACGATTTCGCCCCGGCCTTCGAGCTGATCGTCAACGGGTGTCCGGATGCCGAAGCCGGTGGCTACCAAGACGAAGCGGCGACCTTCCAATACCGCTTCGCTCTGGGTTTCAGGGCGGTCGCGGATCAACAGGTCCTCGCTACCTATGAGTATCGATATCTGAGTGGAGGCCAGTTGGGAATCAGGCTGGTAGATGCTGTCTTTTTCAGCGTTGCCGGCGGCTCAATTGCCCAAACGAATCCCTTTCCTCTCCTGTACATCCGCGAACTTGGAGGGTCCAAGTTCATCGGGTACGTGAGCGGCTGCTCAAGCCAGTACACGGACGCGACACAGTGCTGGAACAACCGGACCGGAGGCATCCATCTTGAGCCGCGCGTCTGCGTTGACGACCCCAACGACGGCAATTATGGCGACGCCGATGCGTTGTGTGCGGATGTGGCGGACGATTTAGCCAGCCGTTCCCTGAACCTGCTACCGACGGCGTCCTTCACCTTCCAACAGATAAGCGAGGGCTTTAAACAGTGTTTCGTCGGCTGCTACCGGTTCGACGCGCGTAGCTCTTCTGATCCGGAAGGCCGACCTCTAACGTACTACTGGGAATTCAGCGACGGGGTTACAGCTCTCACCACCGACCCCATTTACGAGCGCTACTTTATGCCCGGAGGCGGAAGAGTTACAGCACGGTTGCGCGTGGATGACGGCTCGGGAGGCATAGATATCCAGATCCAGAGCTTCTGGACTTAACTTAAGCCAGTCAATCCACGAGCACACGGGCCGCCCGTTCAGGCTTACATCCAGCGAGCGGTTATCGGATGGGCCCACCGGCCGTCTGCAAGGCTGTCGGCGATGCACACCGTGTCCCAGGGCGAGAGGGCCCTTTCGGCCGCCGTGAACAGCAATAACGTGGGTATCGGGCGGCTGCGCGGGGTCCTCCCAACCGACAACCAGGAGGACAGTTTATTGGCCGAGCCGCAGCACGAATCGGTGTCGCCGGCTACTGCGGCCGTTCTCGACGGTCTCCGTAAAGCTGGAAGACCCGCCCAGACCCCGCGTAACCTGCAATAACTCCATCAGGCGCCTCTTCACGGGTCCGGGATCCTGTGTGCCGGCGCGAGACACGGGCTCCCCCGCGGCACTGGACGCAGTAGCCGATATCCGAAGGCGGTACGACGTCGGCCGGCCTGCAAATTCGTGGACTACTGCGGTATAGGTCCCCGGTGCGAGCGTTACGGTGACGGAATCCGTGAACTCGGGCGTAAAGCTCCGGGCAGCGACCAGCGTCGTATCGAGGAACGGATTGGGGTCGGTCTGCCAGACATCCAACGTATCCCCCCGCAAGATGAACAGGTCGACGTCCGAAGTGGTGGCGGCAACGCTGGCATGGACGCTGCTCCGTTGCGACAGCGTAAACACGTAATTATCGATCGCGTAAGGGTTCTCCGCGTTCAAGCCACTCTGGTCAAACGAGAGGGTAACCCGCTGGGACTCCCTGGGAAAATCGTTGGGCTCGAACGCGTCCGGCGCCAGCCCAAACGTCGAAGCTGGTGTCAGAGTCAGCCCATACGGCCGTACCGTTGTTGTGTCACTTTGGGACCACCGTACATGCGCAATGCTCAAGCCGTAGGTCCCGGGCGGGAGGCTGGCCCGGGACCAGACCGCGCTGTCCAACGGCTGGCCGCTAATGAAATCCACCGGCGTGATGAAGGCCGCAACCCGAATCGGGTTGACAAAGAAGAGAATTCCTACGGCGGAATTGGAGATTTCTCGGCCTCCACGGTGCGCCAGAAAGAACGATAGCGGCGCGGCCTGCTGCGTCTGGAAGGCATAGAAATCGAAGTCCTGGCGCCGGGCGACGAGCGAGGGGTTGTTGTAAGGCACGGGCAGCAGCACGAATGCCGTGTCGTTCACGTCCTCGAAGACGTCATCGGCGCGCGTCAGCCGGAACTCGCGGCTGGTGCCGAAGCTGTCGCTGGGCGCCACCAGGCGCAGCGGCCCTGAGGCCGCGCCTACCGGCACCCAGACGTCGATGCGGCTGGTCGAGGCGCTGCGCGTGAAGGCGCGCACGCGCGTGTTGCCGCTGCCGTTGAAGAACACCTGTGCGCCGGCCGGCAGCTCCGTCCCCTGGACGGCCACGATCGAGCCGTACCGCCCCGTGTCGGGCGAGATCCCGGTCACGGGCGTGACCCGCGCCCGGGCTGTGCCCTTCACGTTGTTCCAGGCGGTGGCCTCGATCTGCGCGATCCCCGGCGTCTGGCCGATCGCCTGCCCCAGCAAGTTCACCGTGACATTGGCGGCGGTGGCGCGCCAGGTGAACTCGACATCGCTGAGTGTGGTGCCGCCAGCGTCCCGGCCGACGGCCACGAACTGCACGGTATCGGCGATGTCCACGAAGGTATCGGCCGGCAGCACCTGCACGGTCGCGACCGGCGGGCCGACCACGGCCAGCGCCGCCCGGCCCACTACCCCCGCTTGCTCGACCGGCTCGGCCGTGATCTGCGCCGTGCCGAACGCCAGCCCGCGCACCAGCCCGGTGCTGTCCACGGTGGCGATCTGGGGGCTCTCCGAGTTCCACCGGAAGCGCGACACCGTCACCTGGGTGCTGCCCCGGAAGGCTTGCGCCCGCAGCCGCAGCACGTCGCCCTTGCGCACTTCTGGGGTGGTATCACCGTCCAGCGTGGAAATGACGACGCGGTCGATGCGCGCCGGCCCGGTCCCGTCGTCGCCGCACGCCAGCGCCAGGCCTAGCGTGATGAGAGCCAGCGCCGCAGCCGTGATCATCCGCGAATTGGACACGAGCACCTCCTGGCGGCGAATGCGGCCGTATTTGCGGATTCGACCACTTAGCCTTCGCGCAACTCCGGCGGCAACCGGCGTGCGCTGTGAATCACAGGCCAGCACCCGATCAGCCTCCGCCCAGATAGATGTAGCGCACCAGAAACAGCGCGGCCAGCAGGTACACCAGCGGGCTCACCTCGCGCCCGCGCCCGGAGACCAGCTTGATCAGCGGGTAGGTGATGAAGCCCAGCGCGAGCCCGTTGGCAATCGAGAAGGTGAGCGGCATGGCGATCAAGGTCAGGAAGGCGGGCGCCGCTTCGGTCATATCGGTCCAGGGCACGTCCTGCATGGCGCGCAGCATGAGTGCGCCCACCACGATCAGCGCGGGCGCCGTGGCGATAGGCGGAATCGCGCCGGCAAGGGGCGAGAGCAGGGCGGAAAGAAGCAAGAGGAGCGCGACCACGACGGCCACCAGACCAGTCCGCCCGCCCTGCGAGATGCCCGCCGCGCTCTCTATGTAGGTGGTGACCGTGGACGTGCCCAGCAGCGCGCCAGTCACCGTGCCCACGGAATCCGCGAGCAGCGCCCGGCTTACGCGGGGCAGCCTCCCCTCCGGCGTCAGGTAGCCGCCCTGCTGCGCCAATCCCATGAACGTGCCCACACTGTCGAACAGGTCGACAAACAGG
>JACQVE010000004.1 GCA_016209965.1 Gemmatimonadota bacterium
AGCCGGGCCTGGTCGCCGCTCAGGTCGTAGGTGAACGAAAGCCGGGGCGAGATGCCGCTGAAGTCCGGCACCACGTCCGCCCGGACGCCGAACGCCGTCTCGAGCGCGGCCACTTTGCCCGGCTGGTCCTGGAAGCTCGTGCCGCCGTAGCGCACGCCCGCCGTCAACTGGAGCCGCTCGTTGACCTGCCAGTCGTCCTGCGCGTAGGCGCTCCACTCGAGCGCCTGGAACTCGGCAAAGGGCACATCGTACTGCGGGCAGTATACCTTTTCGCCCAGCGCATTGGCCTCCAGCGGCACGGCGCACTTGCGCGTGAGCCGGAAGTAGTTGGCCGGCCGGCCCTCCGCGAAGTCCTTCAGGCTGTTGAAGGTGTAGCTGCCTGTGCCGAGCAGCCAGAACTCGTTCTCCGTGGTCGAGATCAGGTTGTTCGTGCCCAGCTTGAAAGTGTGCGCACCGGACCGGATGGTGAAGTTGTCCACGAACTGGAGCTTCTTCTCCTTCAGCCGGTTGCGGAAGATGATGCCGTCCCCGCCGAACACGATGCGCCGGAAGCCGTCGATGGCCACCGAGACCTGCGGGACGTAGCCGCCGTCGGGGTTCGCGGGCCGGGGGCGTACCTCATCCGACCACTGGAAGCGCAGGGTGTTGAACGCGCGGCCGCCCAGCACCGAGTTCAGCTCTGCCACGGTCGAGAACACCGTGTCGCGGAAGGGGCCGCCGTTGGTGATCGCCTCGGTAGCGCCGATGCGGTCGTTGGTCTGCTCGAAGCTCGAGTAGTTCTGCCGCACCGTCAGCCGGTGGCTGCGGCCCAGGTTCCAGTCGACGCGGCCGAAGAGCACCAGGTTGTTCTCCTCCTGCTCCTTCTCGCCGTAGAAGCGCCCGGGGCTGGGAACGCCGTACTTCTGCTCCAGGATCTGGAGGAACTTGTTGATGCTGTCCGGCTTCGCGCCCGTGGAGGCGGGCGTGGCGGCGAAGATCGGCTGCGTCTTGCGCTGCACATCCACAGACAGGAAGTAGTGCAGCTTGTCGCGCACGGCCGGGCCCGAGACGTTCAGGCCGAACTGCTTGGAGGTGAAGTCCCGCGGGTCCTGGTTCAGGAAGTCATTGGCCGTCAGGGCCTCGTCTCGCTGCAGATAGAAGAGCGAGCCGCGGAATTCGTTCGTGCCGCCCTTGGTCACCGCGTTCATCACCCCGCCCAGGTAGTTCCCGTGCTCGACGTCGAAGCCGTTCGTGATGAGCTGGAACTCCTTGATCGACTCGAGCGAGAAGGCAAAGGGCGTGCGCGAGGAGCCGCGGTTCTCGCCGAAGAACAGGTTGTTCGCATCCGCGCCGTCGATCTGCACGTTGGTCGCCGAGGCGCGCGCGCCGCCCACCGCGAACTGACCGCCCGTCCCCGTCTCCGGGTGCGGACTTACCAGCGGCGAGAGGTTCAGGAAGTCGGTGAAATCCCGCCCGTTCACTGGCAGGTTCTCGACCTCGTCCGGACCCACGCGCTGCACCACGCCCCCCTGCGTCACGTCGATCCGGGCCGGCGCCGCCGTGACCTCGAGGGCCGCCACCTCGACCGCCTGCACCGGCAGCTCGAGGGTGACGCTCACCACATCGCCCACGCCCACGTTGTACCCGGACTGGGCGATGCCGCGGTAGCCGACCGACGTCGCCCGCAGCGTATACGGCCCGCCGGGCGGGATCAGCGGCAGCAGGAAGCGGCCATCCTCATCGGCCAGCGCGCTGCGCTCCAGCCCCGTGGCCTCGTTGCGCGCCACCACCTGCGCGCCCGCTATCGGGCGCCCCTCCTCATCGGCCACGCGGCCGCGGAACGCGCCCGTTGTGGCGCTCTGCTGCGCGCCCAGGGGAGCAGCCAGGCCGCCCAGCGCGATGCCCAAGGCGACGAGCGTAATCGTTCGCGCCATCCTCGGTTGCATAAATCCCCTCCTCGGGTTCGAGTTGGTAACGCGGCGGGAGTCCAGAGCAGTCGCGTGCTGCCCGCCAGTCAGAGTGCGGAAAAACTGCGATGTGGGGCGGTTTTTTTGGACGTGGTCATACATAGCATCGCCCCCCGCGCCGCGCAAGGGCGCAACCCCCTCTCGCGCCCCGGGCCCAGGCCGCCCCCTCCAGGGCGGAGCACCGGTCCCGCTCCCTCCGCGTCACACCAGGGCGGTCCCGAGCGTTCACTGTTAGGAGCCGCCGCGGAACACTACAGAGGTCGTGGACCACGGCCCGGGCCTGCGTATCTCGAGCCCATTCGCTGGCGGCTTCTTCAAGGCTTGACGGCGCTTCGGCGTGTGCCTATCATCGGGCCGCGTCCGCACACGTCAGGGCGATTAACCTAATCCGCTTTCACATTCTGTCGGCTACGGTCTCAGTGCGCCTCGATCCAGGCGCCGGGCAGATGCTCCCGCGCTGGCGGGCGCCTTCGGTGCGACCGGCCGGCTAGACGGATTCTCCAATCCTACACCTCAACAAGCGAGTCCAATATGAAACGAGTGACGCGAACCTCCCCGGCGCCCTGGGCGGCCCTTTTCCTGGCGCTCCTCAGCCTCTACCCCAGCGCCCCGGCCCAGGCACAAGGTGTGACTACTGCTGCGGTCAGCGGCAAGGTCACGGACCCGGATGGGAACCCCCTATCCGGCAGTGCGGTCAAGGTGACCAATGAGGCGACCGGCGTAGTCAGAGGGTCCGTTGCGGATGCGGCGGGGCAGTACTACGTGCCGGGCTTGCAGGTCGGCGGGCCATACACCGCGGAGGCCAGCAGTATCGGCTACGCGGCCAGCAGCCGGGGGGACATCCAGCTTACGCTGGGGCAGAAGCTGGTCTTGAATTTCGAGCTCCAGGTTCAGGCGGTCGCGGTCGCGGGGATCACGGTGGTGGGCGACCCTACGGTGACTCAGGTCATCAATGCCGGCCGAACGGGGGCGGAGCAACTGGTCACGGACAACCAGATCCGCAACCTCCCCACCATCACACGCAATTTCACCGACTTCATCTCTCTCTCCCCGCTGGTGGGTGCGGGCGGCGGCGCGACCTCGGTGGGGCAGCAGAACAACCGCTTCAACAACATCCAGATCGACGGCGCCATCACGCAGGACCTGTTCGGGCTGGGCGCCACCGGGCAGCCTGGCGGGCAGGCGGGCGCCCGCTCCATCTCGATCGAGGCAGTAAAGGAGTATCAGGTTCTGACGGCGCCCTTCGACGTACGGCAGAGCGGCTTCTCCGGCGGGCTGATCAATGCCGTGACCAAGAGCGGCACGAACCAGTTCCGGGTCAGTGGCTACGGCTTCATGCGCAATGAAAGCTTCGTGCGCGAGAACCTGGCCGTGGCCGGCCGGGACGTGCCGATTGGCGACTTCAAGAACCGGCTGGTGGGCGGCACCATCAGCGGGCCCCTGGTGCAGGACCGGGCGCACTTCTTCGTGGCCGGCGAGTTCGAAGCGGACGAGCGGCCCTCCTCTGGAATCGCCATCGGCCGCGAGGCGCCGGCCGTTACCGGCATCGACCCGGCCAAGGCCGACAGCTTCGCCACGTTGCTCACCCAGAAGGGGGTCCAGCCGCTCTCCTTCGGCGCGCGCACCATCGAGAATCCAAATAACAACCTTTTCGGCCGTATCGATGCGCAGCTCACCCCCACCCATGCGCTGACACTGCGCCACAACTGGGTCAAGGCCGAGGACGACAACGTGCAGGACCGCAGCGCGACGGGCACGCGCTACTCGTTCGAGTCCAACGGCTACTTCTTCGAGTCCAACACGAACTCGACTGTGGCGCAGCTCAACTCGACGTTCTCCAACGGCTCGTACAACGAGCTCATTGCCGGCTGGACGCGGATCCGCGACCGGCGCTCGCCGGAGACGCGTTACCCGGTGGTCGAGGTGCGCGTGACGAGCACCATCGATGGCAAGCCGGTCAACAAGTTCCTGCGCGCGGGCGCCGAGTTCTTCTCACAGGCCAACGAGCTGGACCAGGACAGTTGGGAGCTCACCGACAACTTCAGCTTCTCGAAAGGTGACCACCGCATCACGGTGGGCGTGCACGACGAGATCTTCAAGTTCCGCAACCTCTTCGCGCCCGGCAGCATCGGCCAGTGGGACTTCGGCAGCCTCACCGACTTCGCCAACAACAAGCCGAACCGGTACTCGCGCAATCCGCCGTTCCAGCCTGGGCTGGACCTTAACGCGCGCTTCACGGTCAACCAGTTCGCGCTCTACGCGCAGACGGAGTGGACCGGGCTGAAGAACGTGGTCGTGACCGGCGGCCTGCGCTACGACATTCCCTTCGTGGGTGACGAGCCAGCGGCCAACGCAAAGTTCGCGGCCGCCTTCGACCCGGCCAAGAACGCCAAGTTCGGGCAGGCGTTCCCCGACGCGTTCGCCCGCAGCACCGACGAGGTCGCCTCGGGCAACGGCATCCTCTCGCCGCGCCTGGGCTTCAACTGGGACATCCATGGTGACCGCACGGCGGAGGTGCGCGGGGGCGTGGGCATCTTCACCGGCCGCCACCCCTACGTCTGGCTGTCCAACATCTTCAGCAACAACGGATTGCAGCAGGTCACCATCAACTGCACCACGGCCGCCACCATCCCGGACTTCACCCTGGACCCGGCCAACCAGCCGTCCACCTGTAAGGCCGCCGGTCTGCCCGAGCCACCCAGGGCGGCCATCAACCTCATCGATCCGGATTTCAAGTACCCGCACCACCTGCGGGCGGATCTGGCAGTCGACCACGAGCTTCCCTTCGGCGTTGTGGGGACCGTGGAGTTCCTCTACAACAAGGCGAGGAAGCAAATCTTCCTGCGGGAGTTAAACGTCGACTTCTCCAAGCCGGTGTCCACCACTCAAGGCGGGCGGCCAGTCTTCGGCACGCAGCGGGCAGGCGCCCTGGCGGCAGGGGCCGGCAATAACAACCTGGCAACACCCAACCGCCTCTCGAATGACTTCCTGCAGGTCGTCGAGCTCACCAACAGTGACCAGGACCGCGCCTGGAGCCTGACTCTGCAGGCGCAGAAGCGCTACGCACGTGGGCTCGAGCTGAACGGGTCCTACACCTACGCGGATGCCAAGGATGTCTCCGGACTGACCTCGAGCATCGCGACGTCCAACATCGGCTTTAACCCGGTGAAGGGCAGCCCGAACGCTCCCGAACTGGCGACCTCGGATTACGAGACCCGGCACAAAGTCGTCCTGAGCGGCTCGTACGACGTGAGGTCGTGGCTGACCTGGTCGGTCTTCTACGTCGGCAATGCGGGGGACGGCTACTCGTATACCTATGACGGCGACGTGAACGCCGACGGCTACGAGGCGCCCAACGCGAACAACCGCAACAACGACCTGCTGTACGTGCCCACCGGGCCGACGGACATCACGCTGACCAGCGCGGCGGACTGGGCGCGTATTGACGCCTATATCAACGGCGAGCAGTGCCTGCGCGAGAACCGGGGCAAGATCATGTCCCGCAACGCCTGCTTCGAGCCGTGGCACAACCGCGTGGACACGCGACTGACCTTCCGCGTGCCGACCGTACGCGGGCAGCGGGCTGAGCTGATCTTCGACGTGTTCAATGTCCTGAACCTCATCAACAAGGACTGGGGCCTCAACGAGGGCGTCCTCTTCCAGACCATCGAGCTGCTCGAACTGCGCGGCTGGGATGTCGCCAACAATCGCGGCATCTTCCGCCCTGCCGGTGGGCTCCGGCTGGACGCGAACAACAACCCAATCGTCTTCCAGACGTTCGATCCATCCTCGCGCTGGCAGGCGCAGTTGGGGATCCGCTACTCCTTCTAACCGCGCACCGGGCCCCTGCCCTGACGCAGGGATAGGGGCGCAGAAGAGACGCAGGGAGCAATACTCCCTGCGTCTCTTTGTCTCTGGCGTTCCCCCCTGCGGCCGGGGCTGCGGTGGGGCGGCGGGCGGGGGCCTAGTTTGCCACTGCTACCGTGCGGCTGGGGGCGATGAACCGCTCCGCCAGCTCGACGTGTTCTCGCGAGCCGATGTAGAGCGGTGTGCGCTGGTGCAGCGTTTCCGGGCGGATGTCCAGGATGTCCTGCTCGCCGTCGCACGCCCTGCCGCCGGCTTGCCGGCAGATGAGCGCCAGCGGCGCAGCCTCGTACA
>JACQVE010000005.1 GCA_016209965.1 Gemmatimonadota bacterium
ACTCGCCATCTCGCACGACCGTGGGCATGAACAGCCCGCCCTCTTCATTGTAGCAAAAAAGCTACAGCGGGGAAACCCCAGTGAAGCTCAGCGTCGCCCGAAACTGGCGGCTGCGGCAGGGCGGCCCCATGGCCGATCGGGACCCGGAATGATCCACGCCTGGCGTCCACCACGCCCGGGCGCGTACGGCCGACGAGACGGACTGGGCGCGCATCGTCGCCCTCTACGACGCGCTCGCACAGCTCGCGCCCTCCCCCGTCGTGGAGCTGAATCGCGCTGTCGCGGTCGCGATGGCATACGGACCGGCGGCGGGCCTCGACCTGGTCGACGCGCTCGCGCCGGAGCCGTCGCTCGCGGCCTACCACCTGCTGCCCAGCGTGCGCGGCGATCTGCTGGCCAAGCTCGGCCGCTCCGCCGAGGCACGCGCGGAGTTCGAGCGCGCGGCGTCGCTCACGCGGAACGCGCGCGAGCGCGAACTGCTGCGCGGGCGCGCCGCCGCGTGCGCAGCAGTGCCCCACCCGCTCGTCCCCGGATCGAAATCGCTGCCCAGCCGCGGGACTTGACCATCTCCCGCGCTCGGGTCGGTGCTTTTCGCGACCAGCGAACCGGGCGAGTGCCTTGCGGCAGTGTGGCCGTACCTTGAAGATGCTTGTGCCGGCGCGCAGATTCGGGTTTCCGTTATGGGGAGGCCATGCGCACACGTCTACTGGGCCGGACAGGCTGGCGCGTCTCGGAGATCGGCTACGGCGCCTGGCAGATCGGCGGGACCATGTGGGGGGAGGTTCCGGAGGAGCGGGCGAAGGCCGCGGTGCGCGCGGCGCTCGACTCCGGGATCACCTTCCTGGACACGGCGCTGGCCTACGGCGATGGGCGCTCCGAACGGCTGATCGGACAGGTGCTGCGGGAGCGCGGCGTGCCCGGAGAGGTGATCGTCGCCACCAAGGTGCCGCCCCTGAACCGGGAATGGCCGGCGCGACCGACCATGCGGCTGCGCGATGTTTTCCCGGCGCGCTGGATCCGGCAGTGCGCGGAGCAGAGCCTGCGCCATCTGGGGCTGGACCGGCCGCTCGACCTGCTGCAGCTCCATGTCTGGACGGACGCCTGGGCGGCGGACGACGAGTGGTACGAGGCGCTGCTGGAGCTCCGGGAGCGGCAGCGGCTGCGGGCGTTCGGCGTTTCGGTGAACGACCACGAGCCGGCGAGCGCGCTGGAGGTGACGGCGTCGGGCCGGATCGACACGATCCAGGTCATCTACAACGTGTTTGACCAGACGCCGGAGGCGGAACTGTTCCCGGCGGCGGAGCGGGCGGGTGTGGGCGTGATCGTGCGCGTGCCGCTGGACGAGGGCTCGCTGGCGGGCACGCTGCGGCGGGACACGCGCTTCCCGCCGGGGGATATGCGGGCGCGCTACTTTGCGGGGGATCGGCTGCGCGAGACGGTGGAGCGAGTGGAGCGGCTGCAGCCGCTGCTGGAGCGGGAGGGCCAGAGCATGGCGCAGGGGGCACTCCGCTTCTGCCTCACGCCGGGCGCGGTCTCGACGGTGATCGTGGGGTCGGTGCGGCGGGAGCACATCGAGGCGAACGCGGCGGCCTCCGATCCGGCGCTGCTCGAGGCGGAGACGCTGGAGGCGCTGCGGTCTCATGCCTGGCCGCGAAATTTCTACCCCTGAGCGACTGCAGGAGGAAGTCCCTGCGCGGCGCTTGGCTGGGGCTCGGGTTCGAGTGCGGGATGGCCGGCCGCTCCGGTGGCGGAGTCGCCTCGGGCGTGGGGCAGGTTGCGGGTATGGGTACAGGTACGGCTACGGGAGGCGCAGCCGGAGTGTGAGCCGGAAGGCGCCTGGCCTGGCTACCAGGAGATCTGGCCCTGCTTGGAGGTGTCGATGTCCTCCGTGCCGCCGGTTTGGAAGAGGAAGCCTTCCATGTTGGCGCTCAGGAAGTCGCGCGCGCTCTTTTCGCGGACGTCCAGCCCGTAGTGGTTGATGAGCGCGGTCTGGTAGCGCAGCCACTGGTCCCAGCAGCGCTGGCAGATGGAAGCGTGGATGCGCTGGCCCAGCTCATTGCGCAGCGGCGGCCGCTCGAGCTGCGGGCCGGGCTGGCCGCAGCGGGCGCACTGGATCTCGGTCATTCCCTCTCGCTTTCTTCTTGCCCGCAGTGCACGGGGCGGGCATCTTGCCCCGCCAATGCGGCAGGGCGAGGGTAACCTACACGGCAAGTTGTGGCTGTCCACCCCCACCGGGGGCTTCGGCGGGTGGCTGGCCCTGATCCTTTTACTCGCCGGGAGCGGGCCCGCCCTGGCGCAGGAGGCGCTGGTGCTGAGCGGCGGCGGGTCGCGCGGCATAGCGCACGCGGGGGTGGTGCTGGGGCTGGAGCGGCTGGGGCACCAGCCACGGCTGGTGGTGGGGACGAGTGCGGGCGCGATCGTAGGCGGGCTGTATGCGGCCGGGTACGCCCCGGCCGCCATCTGGCGGATCCTCCAGCAGACGGACTGGGCCGAGGTGTTCGCGCCGCCGCCGGTGCTCGAGGGCCCGGACCGGGCGGTGCGCTACCCCGTGGTGCGCGTCGCCATAGGGGCGGAGCGGGTGCGTCTGTTCGGCGGCTTCGTCCCTGAGCTGCGTATCAACCGCATGCTGGTGCGGCTGCTATTCGACGCCGGGGTGCGCGCGGGTGGCGACTTCGACCGGCTACCGCGGCGGTTCCGGGCGGTGGCGGCCGACCTCGAGATGGGCGAGGAGGTAGTGCTGGCGCGCGGCGACCTGGCGCGGGCCGTCCGGGCGAGCATGGCCGTGCCGGGCGTGTTCTCGCCCGTCGAGTGGGAGGGGCGGGTGCTGGTGGACGGCGGGATCGCCGACAACATGCCGATCTCGGTGGCCCGGGAGCTGGGCTCCAGCGTTGTGATCGCCTCCGACGTGCTCCGGCCGCTGCCGCGCATCGAGGAGCGGGACCCACTGAGCGTGGGGCTGCGCGCGCTGCGGCTGCTGCTGCGCAATGCCCAGCCGCGAGCCGTGCCGCCGGACATCTTGATCCTGCCCCGGCTGGGGCCGGGGCTAGCGGAGGCCACGTTCCCGGCGGATCCCGGGCCGCTGCTCGAGGCCGGGCTCCGGGCGGCGCTGTCCACTGCACCCCGAGCCGATCCGCCGGCGCCCCGGCCGCCGCCGCCCGATCCCCCACCCGCTCGCCTGGCCGGGGTGCAGGTCCAGGCCAAGGAAGCCGGGGCGGCGGTGCTGCTGGAGCACGCGTTCCGGCCGGCGGCCGCGGGAGCCTACGACCCCGCCCGGATTCTGGAGGCCGTGGACCGGGTGTATGCCACGGGGCTGTTCCACGGCGTTTGGCCCACGGTGGTGCCGCCCGTGCCCCCCGCCGCGCAAGGCTCGGAGCCGGCTACGGACACGATGCCGCGCCCCGACCCCGTGCTGCTGGTCCGGACGGAGCCGACCCCGCGTGTGCTGGCGGAAGGTGGTGCGGGATACGACAACGACCGGGGCGTCCGTGTTTGGGCCGGGCTGCGCTCGCGGACGGCGGGCGTCGCGAGGTTGCCGGCGGAGCTGGACGTGGCCGGCGCGGCCGGCGGCCTCGAGCGCTGGGCGGTGGCGTCGCTGAGGCTGTACTCGCTCCGCTTCCTGCCGCTGATCTGGAGCTCGGGCGGCTACTACCAGGAAGCCGACGTGCGCCGGTTCATCGGGGAGCGCCCCGCGGTCGAGCGCGAGGTGCGGCGGGCGGGCGGCTGGCTGACCGCAGAGCTGCGGCGGCTCGAGCCCGGCCGGGTGCTCGTGGCCGGCATTCGCGCCGAGCGGGTGGAGGAAGAGTCGGGTCGGGACGGGTTTTCCCTGGG
This sequence comes from Gemmatimonadota bacterium, assembly GCA_016209965.1. Classification (NCBI taxonomy): domain Bacteria; kingdom Pseudomonadati; phylum Gemmatimonadota; species Gemmatimonadota bacterium. The sequence goes on from JACQVE010000005.1 coordinate 3,829, forward strand.
CCCCCTGGTGCGAATGGGCGAGATCGAGCCGCTGACGCCGGTGGCGGGCGCGCCCACGCTGCTCGAGGCCGAGTGGCGCCTGGGGGAGGTGGGTTACCTCAGGGCGCGGGCCCGCGGCTCCGTCCACGGCTGGGCCGGGCGCTGGCGCGGAGCAGCGGTGGGCGACCTGACGCTGGTGGGAGGCGAGCCGCCAGCCGACGTGCGGCCTGCACTGGGTGACGAGCACCTTATGCCGGGAATGCGCTGGGGCGAGGAGCGGGGGCAGATCCGCGCCGTGGCCGGTGCCGACGTCGTCCGCAATACCGCCTTCGATGTGCTGGCCCGGCTACGCCTGCGGCTGGGCGCGGCAGCGGCGGTGGGCGACGAGTTGGGCCGCTCCGCGACCTGGGTGGCGGGCGCGGAGCTGGGGCTTGTGCGCGCCACGCCGCTAGGGCCCATCGAGCTTGCCGTAGGCGCGAACGGCCGGGGCGAATGGCGGCTGGATGTGGTGGTGGGGGCGAAGTGAAGGCGCCGCGCTGGCTAGCTAGTTTCTGTCGCGAAACTCGCAACTCGCTAAACAACATGAGGTTCCACGACACCCTTGACAAGCATGTGTGTGGTATGGCACATATACAGCATGCGGAAGAGAGCGGAATCGCCTCAGGACGTGGAACGGTGGCTGCAGAGTGCGGCCGCGGAGCTTTGGCCCGCCGCACTGGGCTCGCTCAGCTTGCGGAAGAGCCCCTGTGTGCGGGAGCACTGCGCAGCCTGCCAGAGCGGCCAACAACATCAGAGCTATGTCCTGTACGGGAAGAGCCGTGGACGGCGC
>JACQVE010000006.1 GCA_016209965.1 Gemmatimonadota bacterium
CACCGGGAAGATGCCGCACGTCGCGCCATACTCGGGCGCCATGTTGCCGATCGTGGCTCGGTCCGCCAGGGGCAGCCGCGCCAGCCCGGGGCCGTAGAACTCGACGAATTTCCCTACCACCCCCTTCTGGCGCAGCATCTCGGTGACGCGCAGCACCAGGTCCGTGGCCGTGGCGCCCTCCGGCAGCTCGCCGGACAGCCGGAAGCCGACCACCTCGGGGATCAGCATCGAGAGCGGCTGGCCCAGCATGGCCGCCTCCGCCTCGATGCCGCCCACGCCCCAGCCCAGCACGCCCAACCCGTTGATCATGGTGGTATGCGAGTCCGTGCCCACCAGCGTATCGGGATAGGCCAGCCGCCGGCCGGCCGGACCTTGGCCGTCAAACACCACCCGCGCCAGGTACTCGAGATTGACCTGGTGCACTATTCCGGTCTCGGGCGGGACGACCCGGAAATTCCTGAGCGCCCGCTGACCCCAGCGCAGGAACGCGTAGCGTTCGCGGTTGCGGCGGTACTCGAGCTCCGCGTTGGTCTGGAACGCCACGCGCGTGCCGAACTCGTCCACCTGCACCGAGTGATCGATCACCAGCTCGACCGGCTGCAGCGGATTGATAAGCCCGGGCTCGCCGCCCAGCCGCTTCATGGCATCCCGCATGGCCGCCAGATCGACCACCGCCGGCACGCCCGTGAAGTCCTGAAGGATCACGCGCGCGGGCATGAACGCGATCTCCCGGTCGGGCACGGCGCCCGGCTCCCAGAGCGCCAGCGCCTCGATGTCCTCGGCCGTGACCGTCACGCCATCCTCATGGCGCAGCAGATTCTCCAGCAGCACGCGCAGCGAGTAAGGCAGCCGGCTCACCGGCAGGCCCCTGCGCTCCAGCGCCTCCAGCCGCCAGATGTCGAGCTCGCGCGTCCCCACGCGGAGAACCGACCGCGCCCCGAATGTGTCCTTCATGGCAGTGGTTTCCCGTCGCCTGCGATTTGCCCGACCCCGAGCGGTATACACCATAACATACGCCAGGGGCCCGCCACAGCCGCCCGCTCCCGATCCCGTACCCGTACCCGGGGCCGGCCACATCCGCCGGCCCCAGCCCCGGCCTCGGCCCTGGACCGCGCCCGGCAACCCCCGATATCATTCCCCCATGCCTCACCCCACTGCGCTCCAGCGTACCGCCCGCCGCACGCACGGCTTCACGGAGTCCGTGATCCGCGAGATGACGCGCGTCGCCAACGAGCACGGCGCCATCAATCTGGCCCAGGGTTTCCCCGATTTCGCTGCGCCCGAGGTGCTGAAGGAGGCCGCCTGCGCCGCGATCCGCGCCGATATCAACCAGTACGCCATTACCTGGGGCGCGCCCCGGCTCCGGCGCGCCCTGGCCTCGAGCTACGGCCGCTTCTACGGCATGGAAGTCGACGAGGCCCGCGAGATCACCGTCACCTGCGGCGCCACCGAGGCCATGGCCGCCACACTGCTGGCGCTCATCGATCCGGGCGACGAGGTCCTCATTCTCGAGCCCTACTACGAGAACTACGGCCCCGATGCCGTACTGTGCGGCGCTCACCCCGTCTGGGTACCGCTCGAGGGAGAACTGGACCTGGACCGCCTGGCCGCCGCCGTCTCGTCACGCACGCGCGCCCTGGTGCTCAACACGCCCAACAACCCAACGGGCCGGGTGCTGACCCGAGCGGAGCTCGAAGGCGTGGCGGCGCTATGCCGGCGCCGTGACCTGCTGGCCGTGACCGACGAGATATACGAGCACATTGTGTACGAGGGCCAGCACATCCCCCTGGCCAGCTTCGAGGGCATGCGGGAGCGGACCATCACGGTGAGCGGCCTCTCCAAGACCTTCAGCATCACGGGCTGGCGAGTCGGCACCATTGTCGCGCCCGCCGAGCTGACCGACGCCATCCGCAAGGTGCACGATTTCCTGACCGTGGGCGCGCCCGCGCCGCTGCAGGAGGCGTGCGCCGCGGCCCTCGAGAGCCTGGGCCCGGACTACTACCACGGGCTCACCCGCGATTACCGCGCCCGCCGCGATGTGCTGTACCAGGCGCTCTGCGACGCCGGTTTCCGCTGCGCGCCGCCCCAGGGCGCGTACTACATCATGGCCGATTTTTCCTCGCTCAGTGAATTGGACGACGTCGCCTTCGCCCGCCGGCTGGCGCGCGACGTGGGCGTCGCCGCCGTCCCCGGCTCCAGCTTCTACCACCAGGCGGCAATGGGTGGGAGCTTCGTCCGCTTCGCCTTCTGCAAGCGCCTCGAAACCCTGGCCGAGGCCGGCCAGCGGCTGCGCGGCGCCCGGTCCTAGTACGCCCGAAAACCCTCCCCTAGCCGCCGTGCGATCCCACCTGCACCAGGCCGGTGCCGCGGTCGACCCGGACGCCGAAGACGCGGAACCCCGCCCAAACGCTCAGCGGCAGGAGCAGCACAGCCATGAGCGTGGGCACAACCACCGCGACGCCGGCGGGCAGCACCGGCCGCAGCAGCGCGCGAGCCACGCCCCAGATCGCCAGGAAGAGCACCAGCGCCGCGACCAGCCCCAGGAGCTGGCGGAGCGGCGTGCCGCCCTCGATGCGGATGCCCGTGCCGCCCACGTAAATCGCCACCACGGTCCAGAACACGCAGAATGGAACCAGCCAAGCCAGCATCGGTCGCCTCCTTGCTTGTGGTCTCTAAAGAAACTCGCCGTGGGGACCCCGAGCGCCGGCGCCCTCATCCTCCGCCAGGCTGCGCCTCGGGCGGCAACTTAGTGGTCGAGTTCGTCAGTACGATCGAATTCGACCACCTAAAATCGCAGGGACAGTCCCACCCGAGCCTGCAGCACATGGCTGGGGTCCAGGTCGACGTCGACGCGCGCATCGGGGTCGAGCGTCTCGTCCTGCAGCTCCCGCGTCATCCGACGCGAGAGCTCCGTGTTGTTCCAGAAGGTGACGAAATCGGAGAGCGCCAGATGAAAGCCGAAGCGCGGCGACCAGAGTGTGGACTCCGCCAGCAGCCCAATGCTCACCGCCCAGTGCGTGATCGGCTCGGTCACCTCCGGCGGCGAGTCCGGATCCTCCGGCGGGTCCTCCCGGATCAATGCCGGCGCGATGACCAGACTGGCCGTGGGGTGGCGGATCCGCAGGCCCGCCTCCTCGTCCCGCAGCCGTACGCCCAGCCCCAGCGTGGCAAAGAGCAGCGTGCCCTCTCGCCCGGCAATCTCCGTCTCCTGACCCTCTGAGGTGAACGTGCCACGGCTGTCGCCGCGCGTCGTGTAGATGAGCGCGCCGCTCACCGTCAGCGGGCCCAACGCAGAAGCTTCAAAGGAGCCGCCCACGCCCGGCGCGCCATCCACTTGCAGCTCGAGGGCGCCGAACGTGGTCTCGCCATCGGACGTCTGCGCCAATGAGCCAGTGGCCGTGTATCCCACTCGCAGGGCGAGCAGCGGCGTCAGCGCCACCCGGGGCGGCCGCTCCGGCTCGCGGAGCTGCGCGAAGCCGTGGCAGGGCGTGAGTGTCAGGCCCGTCAGGGCCAGAGGAAGCAAAACCAGCCGCCGCATGAACCGCCTCCTTCACGTCCGGGGGCTAGGCAATCCCCCATCGCCAACTCCATGGGTGAACAATGGTTAGCGATACGCCTGCGCACAAGCAAGAGCGGCCCGCCGCCTGCCCACCACTACTGGCCGGGCGCCGCCACCCGCGTTGCCGGCCGCAGGTACTCGGCCAGCCAGTCGTTCACCGTCTTCCACCAGAGCAGCGCGTTCTGCGGCTTGAGCACCCAATGCCCCTCGTCCGGGAAGTAGAGCAGCCGCGCCCGTACGCCGTTCCGGCGCAGCGCCGTAAATGCCTCCAGCCCCTGCTCGAGGGGCACACGATAATCCGCGCCGCCGTGAATGATCAGCATGGGCGTGCGGAAGCTCTTCACCGATTCGGCCGGGTTCCAGCGTGCATACAACGCGGGATTGGTCCAGGGCATGCCCCGGAACTCCCACTCGACGAACCACAGCTCCTCCGTCCCGCCATACATGCTCACCGTGTTGTAGACACCATCATGGTTGACCAGCGCCTGGAAACGGGTGGTGTGCCCCTCGAACCAGTTCATCATGTAGCCGCCGTAGGATGCGCCCGCCGCGGCCAGGCGCGAGCCATCCAGGAAGGGGTAAGCGGCCAGCACGTGGTCCACTCCCAGCATCAGGTCCTGGTAAACCTTGCCGCCCCAATCGGCCGTGATCTCGTCCGTGAAGGCCTGCCCGTACCCCGTGCTGCCCCGCGGATTGACCAGCACCGCCACGTAGCCCGGCGCCGCGAACAGGTTCGCGTTCCAGCGGTAGTGGAAGACGTCGCTCCAGGCGCTCTGCGGGCCGCCGTGCACCAGATAGACCAGCGGGTACTTCTTCGCCGGATCGAAGCGCGGCGGCTTGACCAGCATGCCCTGCACCCGCGCCCCGCCCGCACCGCGGAACCAGAACGTCTCGGCCGGGCTGAGCTCCAGCTCGGCCAGCAGCCCCTCGTTCGTGTGCGTCAGTTGCCGCTCCGTCTTCCCCTGCGCCTCCAGCACGAAGAGCTCGGTGGGCCGGTCCGTAGCCAGTCGCGCCACCACTAGCAGGCGGCCGCCAGGGGCCACGGCCAGGCCGCCGTTGTAGCTCCCCTCCGTAACCTGCGTGACCGGGCCGCCCGTCGCCGACACACGGTAGACACTGTGGTAGATCTGGTCCTGGCACAGGAGGTACAGCGTCGCCGAATCGTCACTCCAGACATAGCGACCCACGGAGCGGTCCAGGCCTTCCGTGACCCAGCGGTGCTCGCCCGTCTGGCGGTCGTAGACGACGAGGCGAGTGCGATCCGCCTCGAACCCCGGCCGCCGCATCGCCAGATACGCCAGGTAACGGCCGTCCGGACTGTAGCTGGGGGAGGTTTCATTGGCATCGTTTTGCGCCAGCAGCCGTGGCTCGCCCCCGTCCGTCGCGACCACCCAGACGTCGTTTCCCGTGCCCACCGCGGTGGGCACGTCCGTGTTGCGCACAAACGCCAGCTCGCGGCCGTCCGGGCTCAGGTCGTAGTCCTGAAACCCCTCCAGTGCGATGGGCGGGGTGTCGTACGGTCCCGGGGTCAGGTCCCGCGTCGCGCCGGTCGCGACATCCGCGACCAGGACATGGCTGCGCTTCCCGTCCTCCCACTCGTCCCAGTGTCGGTACATCAGCTCGTCATAGATGCGCGCCTGCGTCGGGCCCTCCGACAGCGCCTTGAGCCGCTCCGCCGGCGCATCGCCGGCGGGCCACACCTGGCTGGCGAACAACAGCTTGCCGCCGTCCCGAGACCAGACCGGACCCGTCGCGCCGCCCGCCTCCTTCGTCAGCGGCCGCGCTTCACCGCCATCCGC
>JACQVE010000007.1 GCA_016209965.1 Gemmatimonadota bacterium
AGCGCAGCGACTCGAGCAGGCCGAGCGGCAACAGCGGCGCCACCGTAACCGGCGGCGGCTTTTCGACTACGTCGTCTTCGATCACCTTCATCCTATCCGTCTGGGTAGGGCGCGCGCTATAATCTGGCAGGGAACGGACCGGAGTGGCAACGGGCCGGACCGGCGGGCGGCGGCCCGGTTTCTGCATGACTTTGCCCGCCCACTGGAGGCGTCAAGATGCGCGTTGGAGGTAAGGTCATGCTGGAGCAGAGCTGCACCTTCTGTCGGATCATTGGTGGGGAGGAGATGGTGAGCATTGTCCATGAGGATGATCGGGCGCTGGCCTTCATGGACATCCAGCCGGTGAGCCCTGGCCACACGCTGGTCGTCTCGCGCGACCATTATCCCACGCTCTTCGAGGTGCCGGACGAGCTGGCCGCCCATTGCCTCATGGTGGCCAAGCAGATCGCCCCAGGTATCCAGCGGGCGACGGGTGCCGACGCCGTTAATGTCTTCAGCGCCAACGGCCGGGTGGGCGGGCAGGACGTGCTGCATTTCCACCTCCACCTCATTCCGGTTTACGAAGGCATCCCGTTCGCGCTGCAGCTGCCCATGGCGGATACGCCGATTCCGTCCCGTTCCGAGCTGGACGTGATGGCCGCACGCATTGGCCGGGCGATACAGGAGGCCAACGGCGTGGGCGCATCCCGCTGACCGTCGCCCTGCCGGTGCCGGCACGCGCGCTTCCGCGACCAGGCCTGGCGGCTGCACGCTCCGCCTCGGCTGGCGCTGCGCCGTAGTGCGGCTAGCTTTTCGCGCATGCGCCGCTACCCGCCCTACGACCCACCGGAGTACGTGGACTGGCAGCCGGATCCGCGGCTGGTCCAGGAGTACGCCGAGCGCCTGAGCGCTGATGCGGAGCGGCGCGCGATCCTCGAGACGCTGGATGCGGAGGCGCTGCTCGGCCTCTACGCCGGTCTGCTGCGCAACCGGCTGCACGACATCATGCTCAAGCGCTGGGTGAGGCAGGGCGTGATCAGCAAGGCCTGGCTGGGCACGGGCGAGGAGGCGGTCACGATTGGGAGCGTGCACGCGCTGGAGCGCGGCAGCGACGTCGTCGCCCCCATGATCCGCAACGCGGGCGCGTGTCACGAAATGGGCATGAGCCTCGAGTCCATGTTCCGCGGCTACCTCGGCACCGCCGACGCGCCGAATGGCGGCCGCGACCTGCACATCGGCGATCCGGCCCGGGGCGTGATCCAGCCTGTCTCTCACGTGGGCGACATGGTCCCGGTCATGACCGGTGCCGCGCTGGCGTTCCGACAGCGGGGGGAGCTGCGGGTGGCGCTGACCTGGGTAGGCGACGGCGCCACCAAGACTGCAGCCTTCCACGAGGGCATCAACCTGGCCGCCGTGCTGCGGCTGCCCGTGATCCTGATCCTGCAGAACAACCAGGTCGCGCTGGGCACGCGGCTGGACCAGCACCACGCAGGCGATTTCCGGGCCTGGCCGCGCACGTACGGGGTGGCCGGCGCGTGGGCCGATGGGAACAATGTTCTGGATGTCTACGCCGCGACCCGGCTGGCCGCGCAGCGCGCGCGCACCGGCGGCGGCCCGACGCTGCTGGTGGTAGACACGTTCCGCATGGGCGGCCACGCCACACACGACGAGGCGGAGGCGCGCGCCACCTTCGCCGCAGCGCTTTTCGAGGAGTGGGGGCGGCGCGATCCGATCGGGCTCTTCGAGGAGTATCTGGTGGGCGCGGGCGTGGCGCGGGAGGAGCTGGAGCGCGTGGAGGAGCAGCTCACGTTGGAAGTCGAGCGCGCGGCCGAGCGCGCGCTCGAGTCGCGGGCCGCGGGAATGCCCGCCGGTGCGGCGGCGGAGTGGGCCGGCTTCAGCGCGGGCGTGCGGCAGCCGGGGCTGGCCTGGCGCCTTTCCGCTTCCTCGCATTCGCAACCGCACCCGCCACCGCCGCCGACTTGACTCCACGCGCCCCAGACGCCTGCGTGTCTGGCGCGCGGGGGACAGGCTCTCGGGCGCACCCAAGGCTTTCTGGTACGTTGCTTCCCTTGTTCTTCCGTCTCGACCCGGTCACAGGAGAGGAGCGCGGCGCGCGGGACGCGATCCGTGCGCTGGTCGACCGGCTGGCGCCTATTGCCGAGCGCCTGGGCGACGGCCCGGCGCTCGCGGGGCTGGATCGGGTGCTCGAGCGGGGCACGGTCGCCAGTACCATGAGAAAGCTGTATCGCCGCAAGAAGTCGTTCCCGGCCTTGACGCGTTGGGCGGTCGAGCAGACCGTGGCCGCGGCGTAGAGCCGCTATATCCCGCAGCTTTCCGCGAGTTCGAGCAACTGCAGCAGGATGCGGTGCGTCAGTCCCCAGATGACGTAGTCGCGGTAGCGCAGCGAAGGCAGACTGCGCGGCGCCCCCTCGAGCTCGAGCAGGATCCGGCTGCCGGCGCCTCCGTCGCGGAGCGCTTCGAGCGGGATCCAGAGTGCGGCCTCGACTTCGCGGGGATCGGGTGCTGCATCGGTCTCGGGCGAGACGCCGGCCACGTAGGGCGCAATGACGAGGGGCGGAAGCCGCATGGTGGTGGGGCGCACCTCGTCGAGCCTGCCCAGCACCTCGCCGGCCGAGCTCAGGTCGATTCCGGTTTCTTCCACGGTTTCGCGGCGCGCAGTGGTCAGGAGGTCGTCATCATCGGGGTCGCGGCGGCCGCCGGGAAAGGCCATGTGGCCGGACCAGGGATCCTGATCGTGCTGGGCCCGCTTGATGAAGAGGAGCTCGAGGGCCTCGCGGGGGCGCAGCAGGAGTAGGACGGCGGCCTCGCGGGTGTCCGCTTCGCGCTCGAGCCGTTTCGCCTCGCGCTGCTCGAGCGCGCGCCGGAGCGAGACCAGTCGCGGATCGTGCAGCGCCATAGGGCGAAAGACTAGCCGGCCGCCTGCGCGAGAGCAAATGGGGCGGGGCGGGCCGGGCGGGCCCGGTGGCAGGGAGCAATCCCGGGACTGCCGTGTACCAAAGGCATGGCGGGCCAGGAAGGGAAGCGGGCGCTGGATCGCCGGGCGCGCATCTTCAGGCGCGACGGCCATCGCTGTGTCTATTGCGGCGCGGTGTATCCGCCGGCCGAGCTGACGCTGGACCACGTGGAGCCGCGAGTGAAGGGCGGCGACGGCTCGGACGGCAACCTGGTGGCCTGCTGCCGGGCGTGCAACGACGCCAAGGGCGGCCGGCCCGCCTGGCTGTTTCTGGAGCGGCGGCCAGAGTTGCGCGCCAACTTCCTCAGCTACGCGCCGGCGATCTGGCCACGCCTGCGTCGTGCGGTACTGGAGGCGGCCAGGGAGTAAGCTTCCCGGTCTGTTCCATTTGCCGCCGTAGCGCGGCGCCCGTTCACCTGACCGACTCTTTTTCTGGTTCCCGATGCCGGGTATCCGACGTTTCGACCCCGCCCTCGCCTTGCTCGTCGCGCTGCTGCCGGCGTGCGACGGTTTCGAGCATCCAGCTCTCGGGGCGGATGCCGAGCGGCAGCTCTCGACTGCCCGCCATTTCGAGAGCACGCTGCTCACGCGCGCGCGCGCGACGCAGCCGCTCGCGCCGGAGTTGGTGCTGGCGGCCGGCTACCTGGAGCGGCAGCGCCTGGGGCTGGGCAGCCCGTTCCGCCTCCTGGATTACGCGCTGCAGGATCCGCGGCTGAGCGCGGAGACGCGCCGGCTGCTTGGCTGGGCACTGCTGGTGCGGACACTGGAGGGCCGCGGCTACGAGGTGGACCCCGCGGCGCTGGACCGGGTGCGGGCCGGTGGTGCCTGGTCAGGGAGTGGCGCGGGGCGCCACCACTTGCGGCTGATCGAAGGCGCCGTCGCGGAAGCCCGCGACCCGCGCGCCGGTGAGCTGGCCGTGCGGCTGGCCTACGCCCTGGCGGCGGCAGAGTGGAGTGTGGCCGGGCGGGCCCGGCTGCTTGCCGGAGAAGCGGCGGCGTTGCTGCGGGATCGGGAGCTGGCGCGCATTGACGCGCGGCGACTTCTTCGAGCGGCCCAGTCCCAAGGGGCGGATGCGCTCGACCTCGCCCAACAGTGGCGCGCCGAGCGTCGCTTCCTGGTGGAGCAGCCGCCGCTCGCGCCGCTGCCGCTCGAGTCGGAGCGGGACGCGCTCGAGTTGGCGCCGCGCCTGGCTGCGACGATCCGTGCACTCGGGCCGCGGCTGGCCGGGGCGCCGCCGGCTCGAGGGACGAAGCCGGGCTCGACATTGCTGGGACCGCTGCTGGCCAGGCAACTGGCGGCTGCGGCCGATTCGTTCAATGCACCTGCCCAGGCGCCGGTGATTGTGGCGGTCAACGTGCACCAGCGCGAGCTGCTGGAGGCAGCCGGGCTCAGCGGGCGCGAGCAGGCGGCACGGGAGCGCTTCGCTGCAGGGGTCGGGAACGAGGAACAATTCGTGGCGCAGCGGTCGGTGCTGGCGCACAACTCGCCTGGCGCCTCGCAGGTACTGGCGGCCATTACCCTGTGGGCCGCCGTGTCGCTCCGCACCTACGCGCAAGAGGACGTCTGGTTCCCCGGCTTCGGCGGGCCGTCCGCCCGGGAGCTGCAGGACCGGTTCGGCCTGGCGTCGGTCAGCTTCGACGCGCGGGTGCCCGCTGCCTGGCGGCCGTACCACCGGCGGCGGCTGGCCCAGGCGCTGGCCGATCTGCAGCGCGTGCTGCCCTCGCTCGACCTGCGCGGGCTGCGTGTGCGCTTCGGCGAAGCGCGCGGCCGCGGCGCAACGCTGGCGCTGCACGACCCGCGCAGGCGCACCGTCTACTTCCCGCCAGCGACGGCGGCCGGCACCATCGCCCACGAGATCGCCCACGACCTGGACTGGCAGGTCGCGTTGCGGCGCTACCGCGTGCGCGGCGACTACGGCACGGACCGGGCGACTCGCCGGGCGCGCGACCGGCTGGCCGTCTCGCTGCGAGAGCTCAGCGGGCGGGCGCTGGTGCCGCCCGCGCCCGGGGATACCACGGCGCCACTGCATTCCCGGCGCCCTGCCGAGGTGTTCGCGCGCAACCTGGACTGGTTCGTGGTGGCGGCACTGGCGCGGGAGGGGTGGACGAACGGCTACCTCTCGTCCGTACAGGACGATTTGTTGACGGGTTACGGCACCGTCACGGCGCCGGACGTGACCGGCATTGCCGGCGCGGCGCTGGTCGCCATCCTGGACGAGGTCGCGCCCGTCTATCCGGGCACGCGACGTTGGTTCCTCGAGAGCTACGGGACCGGCCGCGTCATGGCGCCGTATGACCTGATCCGGCGGGTGCTGGGCAGCGGCCGCGCCGATCCTGAGGCGGGCACGGAGCCCGGGAACCGCAGCGTCGCCAGGGGTTTCTCGCCGCTTGCCGCTGGACTCGCCGCCAACCTGCGCTTCGCCATGGTGGAGCGGGCGCGCGACGCCGCGCTGGCCG
>JACQVE010000008.1 GCA_016209965.1 Gemmatimonadota bacterium
CAACGCGGGCGGGCTGTCCGAGGGACTGTTCGAGAGCGAGCTGTTCGGCCACGTCAAGGGCGCCTTCACGGACGCCAAGGCCGACCGCGTCGGCCGCTTCGAGCTGGCGGACGGCGGCACGCTGTTCCTGGACGAGGTGGGCGACATGAGCCTGGCCGCGCAGGCCAAGGTGCTGCGCGCGCTGCAGGAAGGCGTCATCACCCGCGTCGGCGGCGAGCGCTCGATCCGCGTGGACGTGCGCGTCATTGCCGCGACCAACAAAGATCTCGAGCGCGAGATCGAGGCTGGCCGCTTCCGCGGCGACCTCTTCTTCCGCCTGAACGTCGTGCCCGTGCACGTGCCGCCGCTGCGCGAACGGCGCGAGGACATCCCCATGCTGGTCCGCTACTTCGTCGAGAGCGCGATCCAGGAGCAGCGGCTGCCGCCCCGGCGAGTGACAGCCGAGGCCGTGCAGCAACTGGCCCGCATGGATTGGGCGGGCAACGTTCGCGAGCTACGCAACACCGTCGAGCGACTGCTGATCCTGGCCCGCGGGCCAGAGATCGCCGCCGCCGAGGTCGAGCGGCTGGTCGTGGGCGCCGCAGCGCCCGGTGCGGCAGCGGCCGATCTGCTGGCCGCACCGACCTTCGCCGCCTTCAAGGAGCGGGCAGAACGCGCCTACCTGCTGGTCAAGCTGCGGGAGCACGACTGGAACGTGAGCGAGACGGCGCGGGTCGTACGCATGCCGCGCTCGAACCTGTACAAGAAGATCGAGAAATACCGGCTGATGCGGGAAGAGCTCTAACCTAACTACCCAGGCTCTGGTCAGAGCAACGAGTCGTCGCAGTAACGGCCGTGTACGTGCACGAGTACCAGTAGGTGCATCCGCACGTTGAGCCGCCGCCCCAATCTGGGCGGCCGGCTACTTCGGGAGCGGAGGAAGAGCGATCGTATCGGTCAATTCGACCTTTGACCGTCCCGACAAAGGGCAAGGAGGGAGAGGTATGGCGGAGAAGTTCCGTAACCTGATTGGCGGGGAGTGGGTCGAGCCGGCGGCGGGCGACTACTTCGAGAACCGCAACCCGGCGGACACCTCGGACCTCATCGGCCTCTGGCCGCGCTCGGGGCGGGCGGACCTCGAGCGCGCGGTGGCATCGGCGCAGCGTGGATTCGAGCTCTGGCGGCGCCTGCCTGCGCCGCGCCGCGGCGACGTGCTGCGGGCGGCGGGCGACCTGCTGGCGCGGCGCAAGGACGAGCTCGCCCGGGCCATGACCCGGGAGATGGGCAAAGTGCTGGAGGAGACGCGCGGCGATGTGCAGGAGGCGATCGACACGGCATACTACGCGGCTACAGAAGGGCGCCGGCTGTTCGGCCACACGGTGCCCAGCGAGCTGCCGGAGAAGTGGGCCATGAGCTACCGCCGGCCCATTGGCGTTTGTGGCGTCATCACCCCCTTCAACTTCCCCCTGGCCGTGCCGAGCTGGAAGATCTTCCCCGCACTGCTGTGCGGGAACTCGCTGATCTGGAAGCCGGCAGAGGATGTGCCCCATACGGCCAAGCTCTTTGCCGAGATCCTGCTCGAGGCGGGACTCCCGCCCGAAGTCTTCCAACTGGTGCATGGAGTGGGTGAGGAGGTGGGCGCCGCGCTGGTCGAGCACGCGGGAGTGCCCGTCATCTCGTTCACCGGGTCCACTTCCGTGGGCGCCGCGATCGGCGCGGTCTGCGGCCGCATGCACAAGCGGCTGTCCCTCGAGATGGGTGGCAAGAACGCGCAGATCGTCCTGCCCGATGCCGATCAGGAGCTGGCGCTGGACGGCGTGCTCTGGGGCGCATTCGGCACGACCGGCCAGCGCTGCACGGCTACCAGCCGCCTGCTGCTGCACGAGCAGATTCACGACCCCTTCCTGGATCGGCTGCTGCGGCGGGCGAGTGAGCTGCGCCTGGGGAACGGCCTCGAGCAGGGCACGCAGGTCGGGCCGCTCATCAACCAACAGGCAATGGACAAGGTGAGCTCTTACCTGGACGTGGCGCGGCAGGAGGGAGACGAGGTGGTGTTGGGCGGCCACCGTGCGACAGATGGGCCGCTCGCCCGCGGCTACTTCTTCCAGCCCACAGTGCTCCGCGGCGTGAGGCCGGGCAGCCGCCTGGCCTGCGAGGAGGTCTTCGGCCCCGTGCTGAGCGTCATGCGGTTCCGCGACCTGGAGGAAGCGATCCTCATCAACAACGAGGTCGAGTACGGCCTCTCCAGCTCGATCTACACCCGCGACGTGCGCGCCACGTTCCGGGCCATGGCCGAGCTGGACACGGGCATCACCTACGTGAACGCACCCACCATCGGAGCGGAGGCGCACCTGCCCTTCGGCGGCGTGAAGAAGACGGGGAACGGGCACCGCGAGGGCGGCTGGCAGGTTTACGACTTCTTCACCGAGACCAAGGTAGTCTACGTGGACTACTCGGGGCGGCTGCAGCGGGCGCAGATTGACACGTACCGCGCGAGCCCGTATTAACGGGTGGGTGCGGGTCCAGGGGGCTGGCGCCGGGGGGCGCGAGCCGCTACGATCTCCAACCCCTGCCGTCACGCGCAAAACCGCGGTAACCCGCTATGGTTGTACCTTCTCCCGAGCTGGAACGGGCCTTGATCCGACGGGTAGCGGATCGGGTTACGGCCGCGGGCCGGAGCATCGACCCGGCCAGACTGGAACGCGTTGTGCGCCAGGTGCTGGACAGGCTGCCGGCCAGGGGCGTCCATGCCCAGGCGGGTAGCGGGCGCGACGCACAAGGGACGCGCGCCGCGGAGGCGCGGCGCCGGCCAGGCAGTCGCGCCCTGCTCGTCTTTGTGCTCGAGGCCGCCACGGGCGCTGCCGCCCTGGCGGCGTTGCGCGAGGAGATCGGCGCCGCGGCCCGTCGCGCAGGCGCGCAGTTGCTTGCGGCCCATACGGAGCCGTTTCCGGAGACGCCGGCTTCCGGGACAGCCGATGATTTGACAGGTGACGATGGCGAGTAGCATCTTACGGTTGGCAAGACGACGTCGCACCCGGTCCGCCTCGGAACCGGTGCAGGAACCAGCGAAAAAGACGGGAGCGGAAGGACGCAGCGCGATGTCCGCGGGGCGCTGGGCGTGGGAGTGGCTCAAGTCCCTGGTCATCGCCTTCGGCTTGTTCCTCATCATCCGCACATTCCTCGTGGAGGCGTTCCGCATTCCGACCGGAAGTATGGAGGAGACCCTCCTAGTAGGCGATTTCCTGCTGGTCAACAAGGCCGTTTACGGCGCACAGGTCCCTGGCACAGAGGCCCGCCTTCCGGCTTTCGACCAGCCGCGTCGCGGCGACATCGTCGTCTTTGTTCCGCCGCATGACCCCGGGAAGAACTACGTGAAGCGCCTGATCGGGCTGCCGGGCGACACGCTCGAGATGGTGGACAAGGTGCTGCACGTGAACGGCGAGCCGAAAAACGAGACAGCGTACGTCCGATATATCGACCAGCACGGCGACATCTTCGTGGCCAGCATGCTCTGGCAGTGCGAGTACCTGCTCGAGCTGCCGGAGAACGGCGAATGCCGGCCGACCCGCGATAACTGGGGGCCGCTGATCGTGCCGACAGGGCATTACTTCGTGCTGGGCGACAACCGCGACGACTCGGAAGACTCGCGCTACTGGGGCTTCGTCGACCAGGCGGCCGTGAAGGGCCAGCCGCTGTTCATCTATTACTCGTTCGATCCTAAGACACTCAGGCCTTTCCCCTGGGTCACCCAGATCCGCTGGGGCCGCATCGGCGGCACCGTGCATTAGGCCCGTACTGCGCCCCCCAGGGGCGCGCCTGGCGGATCTAAAAGTTCCGTGATACCCGCGCCGCGAGAATCATGGAACATAAATCGGACTATTCTTCCGCTGAGCGATCGAATCGGCGCTTTGGGCGCCGCCTCGCGACTTATTTCTACGGCTTTCTGACGGGTCCACCACCTTGTCGCAGCTTCGGAGCGCCGTATGAGCTTCACCACCATGTCCCGCCGCGGGACGTACGACGAGAGCTCGCTCGACCAGTATCTCAAAGAGATCAGCGCCTACCCGCTGCTCACCCGGGAACAGGAGGTGGAGCTGGCCGCGCAGATCAAGCAAGGGGAGCAGGACGCGCTGCACAAGCTGGTGCGATCCAACCTCCGCTTCGTGGTGTCCGTGGCCAAGAAGTACCAGAATCAGGGGGTCGCACTGGGCGACCTCATCAATGAGGGCAACCTCGGCCTGATCCGCGCCGCCCACAAATTCGATGAGACCAAAGGCATCAAATTCATCTCTTACGCCGTATGGTGGATCCGCCAGGCCATCCTGCAGGCGCTGGCCGAACAAAGCCGGATTGTGCGCGTCCCGCTGAACCGCGCCGGAGCGCTGCACCGGATAGGCCGGCGCTCCTCCACTCTGCTCCAGGAGCTGGGCCGGGAGCCGACCATCGAAGAGATCGCGGACGAGCTCGAGCTGTCGCACGACGAGGTGCAGCGCACCCTCGCCATCGCGCAGGCCCACCTCTCGCTCGACGCGCCCCTCACCCCCGGCGAGGACAACCGCCTGCTGGACTACCTGGCGGACCAGCTCGCACCGGCACCCGACGACGAGACCTACGACCGCGCCCTCTCCAGCAGCATCGAGGAGGCGCTCGCCACGCTGAAGGAGCGCGAAGCACGCATCCTCCGCCTCTACTTCGGCCTCGAGGGCAAGGAGCCGATGACGCTGGAAGAGATCGGCTCCCGCCTCGGCATCACCAGGGAGCGCGTCCGCCAGATCAAGGAGAAGGCGCTGGTCCGCCTGCGTCACGCCTCCCGCGCCCGCTTCCTCGAGACCTTCCTGGGCTGAACCGGCTCAGGCCGAATCCGCTGAGCAGCGGCAGGACGGCTGAAGGCAGATTCGCCTCTGCCGCCTGGGGTTGACAGCCATTGGGCCGGCCGGTATCCTTCAAAGCTGTACTGTTTCGGCTCGACGCGACCGGGGTAGACATGAAGACGTATACGCCGAAGCCCTCCGACATCCAGCGTCACTGGTGGCTGGTGGACGCCGAGGGGCAGGTGCTCGGGCGATTAGCCAGCCGGGTCGCCCAGGTGCTGCGCGGCAAACACAAGCCCCTGTACACGCCGCACCTGGACACGGGGGACTTCGTGGTGGTGGTGAATGCGGAGAAGGTTCGGCTGACCGGGAGCAAGGAAGAGAAGAAGACGTATTTCCGGCACACGGGTTACATGGGCGGCGAGAAGTTCATCCCGTTCCGGCGTATGCGCGAGCAGCATCCGGAGCGGGTGATCGAGCTGGCGGTGAAGGGGATGCTGCCGAAGAACAACCTGGGGCGACTGATGCGCAAGAAGCTGCGGGTCTACGCAGGTCCGACGCATCCGCATGAAGCGCAGCGTCCCGAGCGGCTGGAGAGTTGAGGATGGCGGCGAGTCAGGAGCAGTTTCACGGAGTCGGTCGTCGCAAGACGAGCGTGGCGCGCCTGTACCTGCGGCCCGGGGGCGGGGCATGGCAGCTCAACGGCCGGCCGCTGGGGGAGTATTTTCCCCGCCTGTCGCATCAGCAGCACATTCAGGAGCCGTTGGCCATAGCGCAGCAGCAGGGGCGGTTCGACGTCAAGGTGACGGTCGAGGGGGGCGGGATCAGTGGGCAGGCGGGGGCGATCCGGCTGGCGCTGGCGCGTGCGCTGGTGAAGTACGACCCGGAGCTTCGGGGCGCGTTGCGGACATGCGGCCTGTTGACGCGCGACCCGCGGGAGGTCGAGCGGAAGAAGCCGGGGCGGCCGAAGGCGCGGAAGCGCTTCCAATTCTCGAAGCGCTGAGCGCCGTCGGCGCTCAGTGTCTGGATCGGAGCCGCGGGTGCGGCTCGACTCCTCGACGCGGTAGCCGGTGGTAACGGCTGCCGCGTCCACACACCGCTGGACGTCTTGCTGGGGTCCCCGCGAGGGCGGCAGGGTGGGGGAAGGCGGTGGCGGCAGAACCCCAGTTAGCGTGAGGTGGCATGGTTGATATCGAGCTCAGGCAGTTACTCGAGGCGGGCGTCCATTTCGGCCACCAGAGCAGCCGTTGGAACCCGAAGATGCGGAGGTACATCTTCGCGAAGCGCAACGGCATTCACATCATCGATCTGAAGAAGACGCTGGATCTGCTGCGCCAGGCGCAGCAGGTCGCGCGGGACGTGACGCTGCGGGGGGAGCGGGTGCTCTTCGTGTGCACCAAGCGGCAGCTCCGTCTGATCATCGAGCAGGAGTCGGTTCGCTGCGGTGCGCTCTACGTGACGGAGCGCTGGCTGGGCGGCATGCTGACGAACTTCCAGACGATCCGCAAGCAAATCCGGCGGCTCAAGGAGCTGGAGCGCGGGATCGAGGAGGGCGCATACGAGTTCTACACCAAGAAGGAGCAACTCCTGCTCGGGCGCGAGCGGGAAAAGCTGGAGAAGTATCTGGCAGGCGTCAAGGACATGGCGCGCTTGCCCGGCGCGGTATTCGTAGTGGATGCGAAGAAGGAGCAGATCGCGGTGCGGGAGGCGAACAAGCTGGGGATCCCGGTGGTCGGCATTGCGGACACGAATGCGGATCCGGACATGATCGACTACCCGATCCCGGGCAACGATGATGCGATCCGCTCCGTCTCCTTGATCACGCAGGGGATTGCGGATGCGATCGAGCAGGCGCGCAAGGAGCTGCCGCCCGATGCGCGCCGGCGCGCGGAGGAAGTCGAGGCGGTGACCTACTCGACGGAAATGGGCATGGCACGCGAGGTGACGGAAGAGCAGCGTCGCCCGCGGCGGCGCCCGCGGCGCAAGCGCCGGCCGCGGCCGGAGGTGATTGCGACGCTGCGCACTGGGGCGGAGGAAGAGCAGGGGGCGGAGGAAGAGCAGGGGGAGGAGGCATAGCTGACCCGCGCCCGGAGTGCCCAGCGCTCCCGAGCGCTGCAGCGCTGCGACCCCTGCAGCCCTGCGGCGCTTTTTGTTGCCAGTGAGGAATGGTGCCACCAGCAGGACGGGAAAGGAAGTATGGCGATCAGTGCAGCGCAGGTGAAGGAGCTTCGCGA
This sequence comes from Gemmatimonadota bacterium, assembly GCA_016209965.1. Lineage (NCBI taxonomy): Bacteria > Pseudomonadati > Gemmatimonadota > Gemmatimonadota bacterium. The sequence continues at coordinate 7,025 of JACQVE010000008.1, forward strand.
CCGAACGGGCGCGGGCATGCTGGACTGCAAGAAGGCGCTCGAGGAATCCGCAGGCGACTTCGAGGTGGCGGTGGATATCCTGCGGGCCAGGGGCGCGGCCCGAGCGGTGAAGCGCAGCGGGCGCGCGGCGCGGGAAGGCGTCGTCGCCAGCTACATCCACCTGGGTGGCAAGCTGGGCGTACTGCTCGAGGTCAACTGCGAGACCGACTTCGTGGCGCGGACCCCAGAATTCCAGAAGCTGGTGCGTGACCTGGCCATGCAGGTCGCGGCGGCGGACCCGCTCGCCGTGACCGCGGAGGGGATCCCGCAGGAAGTGGTCGAGCGGGAGCGGCGAGTGTTCCGCGAACAGGTGAGGAACGAGGGGAAGCCGCAGCCGTTGTGGGACCGCATTGTGGAGGGCAAGCTGAAGAAGTTTTACCAGGACCACGCGCTGCTCGAGCAGACCTTCATCCGGGATGCGGAGAAAACCGTGGGCCAGCTGGTGGCCGAAACCTCTGCGCGCACGGGCGAGAACATCGTAGTGCGTCGCTTCGCCCGCTTCGCGTTGGGAGAGTGAGCATGAGCGCGGCGCGGCGGGGCGGGAGCGCGGGAGTGGACCGGGCGCGTACGGCCGGTGCTTCGGCGGCGCTCGAAGCTGTGGCGGCGCAGGCGCCCGGGGCGCTCAAGTACCGGCGGGTGCTGCTCAAATTGAGCGGTGAGGCGCTGGCAGGCGAGGAGGGGTTCGGCATTTCGCCGCCGGTCGTTGCCCGGCTTACGGCCGAGATCCGCCAGGTGCACTCGATGGGTGTGGTGCTGGGCCTGGTGATCGGCGGCGGCAACATCGTGCGGGGCACGCAGGCCAGCCAGCAGGGAATGGACCGGGTGAACGCCGACTACATGGGGATGCTGGCCACGGTGATCAACGCGCTGGCACTGCAGGACCTGCTCGAGCGCGAGAGCGTAGAGACGCGCGTCATGACCGCCATCCGCATGGAGGAGCTGGCCGAACCGTACATCCGCCGGCGCGCGCTCCGGCACCTGGAGAAGGGGCGGGTCGTGATCTTCGCGGGCGGAACGGGGAACCCCTACTTCTCCACGGACACGGCCGCCGTGCTGCGCGCCATCGAGATGGAAGCGGATGTGCTCATCAAGGCGACGAAGGTCGAGGGTGTGTACAGCGCAGATCCGGCCAAGTATCCGGACGCGGAGTTCATTCCGCGGCTTTCCTTTATGGAAGTCATGACCCGTGAGCTTGGGGTCATGGACACGGCGGCGGTTTCGCTGTGCAAGGACAATGACCTGCCCATCGTCGTCCTGAATATCGGGCGCACTGGCGCCGTGGCCCGGGCCGTTGCCGGCGAGCCTGTGGGCACGCTGGTCTGCTGAAGGCTCCGCCCCTATCTTAGTGGTCGAATTCGCAAGTACGGTCGCATTCGGCCGCCGATCCATCCCCGCTGGCTGCGTTGCGCTCCCTGCGGCTTAGCACCCTGGCTACGCCTCAGTCGCTCGCCTGGCCAGCGGTGCGGCTCGGCGCCCTCGCTGTGTGGCCGTACTCACGAACTCGACCACTCGAGCAAAAAAGGCGGGACGACTCGGCTCAGCACGCGGGAGGGCGCATGCCATCGATCGGGGAAGCGCGCGAGCAAATGGAAAAAGCGGTGGAGGCGATGCGCCGCGAGTTCGCCTCGGTGCGCACGGGAAAGGCGACGCCGGCACTGCTGGACACGGTGCGGGTCGAGGCCTATGGCACGAAGATGCCGCTGAACCAGGTTGCAACCGTGAGCGCGCCGGAGCCGCGCCTGCTGCGCGTGCAGCCGTGGGATAAGAGCCTCCTGCCGGTGATCGAGAAGGCCATCCAGGCGGCGGACCTGGGGCTGAACCCTTCGAACGACGGCAACCTGATCCACGTCCCGATCCCGCTCCTCAACGAGGAGCGGCGGCGCGAGCTGGTGAGGATGCTGCACAAGCTGGCGGAGGAAGGGCGGGTAGCGGTGCGGCACGCGCGCCAGGAGGCGAACAAGGACATCAAGGCGCGGCAGCAGGGGCACGAGCTGAGCGAGGACGATGCGCACCGCCAGATGGATGAGGTGCAGAAGCTCACGGACGAGTACATCGGCCGGATCGACGAGGTGTTGAAGGCCAAGGAAGAGGAGGTGATGGAGGTCTGAGCGTTTCTGCGCGGCGATTCGGCCGAGTGACGGTGGGCTGATGGCTCGCGGCGAACTGGCCCAGCGGGTGGGCGTGGCTGCCCTCGGCATCCCCGCCACGCTCGCCGCACTCTACGCGGGCGGCTGGGTGCTGGGCCTTGTGCTGGCCATCCTCGCGGCGGGCGCCGCCTTCGAGTTCTACGGACTGGCCGCCCGCCGCGGCGTCCAGGCCTTCGCTCTGCCGGGCACGGCCGTAGCCGCAGCATTCGTGCTGCTGGCGGCGGCCCGGCCGGCCGAAAGCGAGGCGGCGCCACTCTTCTGGATACTGCTCCTGCTACTGCTGCTGGTGCTGGCAGTGGCGGCGATCTGGAGGCGCGGCGTGGCCGGCCAGCCGTTGCTGGCGGCGGCCGTGACGCTGACCGGCGCACTGCTGGGCGGCGGCACGCTCGCCTACGCGCTGTTCCTGCGGCACTTGCCGGCAGAAGCCGGCTGGGCGGGCGGTGCCGAGTGGGCGAGGCGGGCGGGCACCTCACTGGTGGCGTTTCCCATTGCCGTGACCTGGATCAACGATTCCGCCGCCTACTTCGTTGGCCGGGCGTGGGGGCGGCGCCGGCTCATTCCGGAGGTGAGCCCGGGGAAGACCGTCGAGGGCGCGCTGGCGGGGATGGCGGCGGCTATACTCACCGGCGCCGCTCTGGGCGCGTTCCTGTTGCGAGACTGGCTGGGACTGCCTCTGGACGCGCTGGCCGGAGCCGTGGGCGGCGCGCTCATCGGGCTGGCCGCGCAACTGGGGGATCTGGCCGAGTCCTTGCTCAAGCGCGAGGCTGGCGTCAAGGACTCGGGACGGGTCTTCCCCGGGCACGGCGGCGTTCTGGATCGCTTCGACGCCCTCTTTTTTGCCTTTCCCGTGGCCTACTGGTACCTGGGCCTGGTGCTGGCCGCGGGGTGGAGCTAGGTCCTGTGGCTGTTGGCGTCGCGCTCCTCGGTTCCACCGGTTCGATCGGCCGCAGCGCGCTGGCCGTGCTCGAGCGTCACCCCGAACGATTCCGGCTGGTCGCGCTGGCCGCGCACCGGCGGGGCGAAGAGCTGGCCGCGCAGGCGGCGTGCTACGGTCCGGAGCTGGCCGTGCTAGTGGATGCCGAGGCCCCGCTGCCCGCTCCGCCGCCGCCCGGCGTGGCATGGCGCACAGGCACCGGCGCGCTGCTGGAGGCGGCCACGCACCCCGATGTGGACGTGGTGCTGAATGGTATTGTGGGGGCGGTGGGCCTCGAGGCTACGATCGCCGCGCTCGAGGCGGGGAAACGGCTGGCGCTGGCGAACAAGGAGTCGCTGGTGGCGGGCGGGCCGCTGGTGCTCGAGGCTCTGGAGCGAGGCGGGGGGTCGCTGGTCCCGGTAGACAGCGAGCACAGTGCGATCCTGCAGTGCCTGCGCGGGGCGGCGCCCCGGGAGGCGCGACGCCTGATCCTGACCGCGTCAGGTGGGCCGTTCCGTATGTTCGAGCCCCAAGCCCTGACCGAGGTGACGCCAGCGGAAGCGCTGCGCCACCCTACCTGGGCCATGGGCGCCAAGATCACGGTAGATTCCGCAACGCTGGTGAACAAAGCCCTGGAAGTGATCGAGGCCCACTTCCTCTTCGGGGTGGAGTATGACCGGATCGAGGTCGTGGTGCACCCGCAATCCATCATCCACTCGATGGTCGAGTTTAAGGACGGCTCTGTGCTGGCACAGCTCGGCGCCCCGAACATGGAGCTGCCGATCCTGTACGCCCTGACCCATCCCGAACGGATCGTCGACCAGCGAGCGGAATTCGATCCCGTGGCCGCCGGCCCGCTCACCTTCGAGCGGCTGGAGCCGGATCGCTTTCCCGCGTTCCGCCTGGGGCTCGAGGCGGCGCGCGCGGGCGGCACTGCGCCGGCGGTGTATAACGCGGCCAACGAGGTCGCGGTCGCGGGCTTCCTGGCCGAGAAATTGCCCTTCCCCTGCATCGCGGAGGTGATCGAGGGCGTACTCGAGGCCCATTCGCCCCTGCCTGTCTCTTCGCTGGAAGCCGTGCTGGAAGCGGACCGCAGCGCGCGGGCCGTAGCGCAGGAGATGGTGGACCGCCAATGCTGATGACGATCCTGGCGACGGTAATCGTCCTGGGCGTTCTCATCTTTGTCCACGAGCTGGGCCATTTCGTGACGGCTAAGCTGGTGGACATTGCCGTGCCGCGCTTCTCGATCGGCCTGGGGCCGAGGCTGTGGGGCTTCCGCCTGGGCGAGACGGAGTACGTCATCTCCTGGCTGCCGCTGGGCGGCTACGTGAAGATGGCGGGCATGGAGGAGATGGAGCGGATCGAGGGTGCCGCGGCTGAGCGAGACGGCGCGGCGGTGGCGGTCGTCTCCGATGTGGGGCTGGTGAGCGAGATACCCGAGCCGCCTGACCCGCGCGAGTTCGAGGCCAAGCCGCTGCCGGTGCGAGCGCTGGTGATTTCGGCGGGCGTGCTCATGAACACCTTCTTCGCCTTTGCCGTGTTTGCCGCCAGCGCGCTCGTCTGGGGCGTGGCGGAGGTGCCGGAAGCGCGTATTGGCCGGGTCATGGCCGATCGCCTGCCGGCGGGCGCCGAGGCCCTGGCGAGCGTCCCCGCCGGTGCCCGGGTCACGGCCGTGGACGAGGAGCCGGTCGAAGACTGGCGGGACCTCGAGGACGCGATACTTGCCGCACCGGCAGGCGCGGTCACCGTGCACTTCGACGGTGCGCCGCCCGCAAGGCTGCGGCTGGCGGCTGGTGAGGCACCCCGCTCCCAGCTCCTGCTGGCGCTGCAGCCCGCGCGCAAGCTGGAGCCCGTGATCGGTGCGGTCATGGAAGACGGGCCGGCGGACCGGGCGGGCATCGAGGCCGGCGACCGCGTGCTAGCCGTGGGTGACCGTCCGATTCACGAGTTCCAGGAGTTGGTGGTGGCCGTCGAGTCGAGCGGCGGCCAGCCGCTGGCGCTGCGCGTCCAGCGCGACGGCCAGCAGGTGTCGCTGCGGGTCGTGCCCGAGGTGCAGCAGATCCGCGGGAGCGGCGGCGCCGAGCAGCCGATCGGTCGGATCGGCGTCGCCTCCGCCGTGCCCCGCCGACAACTGGGGCCGTTCCAGGCGCTGGGCTACGCGGCCGGCGAGACCTGGGGGTGGGTCGACCGGATCGTCGGCTTCCTGGGCGACCTGGTGACGGGCGAGGTCTCGCCCCGCAACCTGGGCGGGCCCATCCTGATCGGACAGCTCAGCGGCCGGGTGGCGCGCGCCGGACTCGAGCAACTGCTCAACTTCATGGCCATCCTGTCGCTTAACCTCGCCGTCCTCAACCTGCTCCCTATCCCCGTGCTGGATGGCGGGCACCTGCTCTTCCTCGCCGTCGAAGGCGTGCGCGGCCGTGCACTCTCTCTCGAGCAGCGCATGCGCCTCACGCAGGCCGGCCTGGTCATCGTGCTGGCTCTCATGGTCTGGGCGCTGGCCAGCGACGTGCTGCGGCTCTTCGGGCTATAAGAGCGAGAGCTGCTCGGGGCGCGCGCGGCGGCGCATTGCTTCCACGTCCAGCGGCTCGAGCGGCCGATCCTGCATCGCGACCAGCAGCGGGCCGCGGTAGCCGCCGGCCGCCAGCGCTCGCCCCACGACATCGCGGGCCAGCCCCGGATCATTGCAATGCTCGCTCAGGTGAGCGAGCACCACGCCTGCCAGGGCGTAGTGGTGCAGCTCGCGCGCAAACTGCGCGGACTCGCGATTGGACAGGTGCCCGTGGCTCGAGCTGATGCGCTGTTTCACCGGCCACGGGTACGGCCCGTTCCACAGCATGGCGTCGTCGTGGTTGGCTTCGAGCACCAGCAGGTGGCAGCCGGCGAGGGCGTGGCGCACGGCCAGCGTGGGGCGGCCCAGATCGGTGGCGATCCCCAGCTTGTGACCGGGGCCCACGTGGTGCAGCGTCACGGCGACCGGGTCGGCGGCGTCGTGGGCGGTCAGAAACGGCTGGATCTCGAGGGGGCCGATGCGAAAGGGGTGCGCCACGGTGTAGCTCCGAAGCTCCTCCTTCCCGTTCAACAGACTGTTGCACGCCCGCTGCGTTGCGGACGTGAGGTACAGCGGCGTGCCGAAGCGGCGGGCGAGCACGCCCATGCCACGGGTATGGTCGCCGTGGTCGTGGGTGATCAGGATGCCGGCGAGGCGGCGGGGCTCGACACCAACCGAATGAAGCCGCTGCTCGAGGTCGCGCCCGCTGAGGCCGGCGTCCACGAGCACGCACACGCCCTCCGCCTCGACCAGCGTCGCGTTCCCCGTGCTGCCGCTGCCCAGCACGGTAACCCTCATTCCCAGCCCCTACCGCGCCGCCACGCGCCGCGCAGCAGCCCGCGCTGCGCGGCCGTCATTTCTAGCTTCCGCCGCCGCATCACGGTTTCCGCCGTGGCCAGGAATTTTTCCAGCTCGTACTCCCGCAACTCCTCACCGCCGCCCCAACTGAACGGCGGCACATACTTCGGGGGCATGGCCGGGCCGAACAGGTTCGATCCCGCGCCCACCACCGTCCCCGTGTTGAGCATCGTGCCAATGGCCGTCTTCACGTGGTCGCCCAGCAGGCATCCCAGCTTGATGCGCCCGCTGTCCACCTCGCCCGCCGGCGTCCAGATGCGGATCGTGCCGTAATTGTTCTTGAGATCGCTGTTCGTGGTGAGTGCGCCCAGGTTGACCCAGCGGCCGAGGTAGGCGTGGCCGAGGAAGCCGTCGTGAGCCTTGTTCGAGTAGCCGAGGATTACGCTCTCCTCGACCTCGCCCCGCACGCGGCAGACGGGGCCCAGGCTCAGTGCGGCGCAGGAGCCGCCGAGCACCATCGTCTGCCGGCCCACGTACGCGGGGCCGGCAAGGCGGGTGAAGCTGCGAATGGCAGCGCCGTCATCGAGCCAGACCGGTCCCTCGCGCGTATCGAGGACGACGCCCGGTTCGACGTGAGTCTTCTGCCCGAGCACGACTCGCCCGGAACCCAGTCGGTAGCACCCCTGGGGCAGGTCGGTGGCGCCTGCGGGCGCTAGCGCGGCAACATCACGGCCGATCTGCTCGGCGTTCTCGGTGACCAGCTCCCAGACCCTGGCCAGCAGCCTTCCTTCCAGCTCGACTACGGGCAGCTCGCGGGGCGCGGTGCGGTCCGGGGCGAGGAAGAAGTCCGGCGGGGGGTGGGGTTCCCCGGCCGCCGCGTACCAGCCGCAGATCTGGCCGCCCATGGCCAGCAGTCGGCTGCTCCCCCGTGGGATCGTGCTGTCCCAGGCGGCCACGGCGCGGGAGCTGAGGAAAAGCAGCTCGCCCTGGTGTGGCAGGTTGGCGGCATCCAGGACAGGCGGTGCGCCGGGCTCGTCAAACGGGCGGAGGTGCGGCTCGGTGATGTAGCCCAGGCAGGGGAAGGAGAAGACGCGTTCGGCCCGTTCGCGCAGGGTGAGGACGCCGAAGAGCAGCTCGCCGGCCGGGCGCGTGAGGGTGAAGGGCTGCCAGTCGCGGCTGATCTGGTCGTCGAACAGGACCAGGGCGGGCTCGGCCATTCACGCCTCCGGGCTGCGCAGCCGCTCGGGGAGCCGGGCGAGCAGCTCCTTCAGCTCGGCGCTGCGCTCGCGGGGCGCGACCAGGGTCACGCCGTGCGCGCGCACGACCACCAGGTCGCTAGCGCCGAACACGACGATGGAGCCGTCCTCTGCCCAGGCGATGCAGCGCTCCGCGTCCAGCAGATGGACGTCCCCGACCGGGACGTTGCCGGCGGCGTCCGCGGCACGGACGCGGCCAACGGCGTCCCACGTCCCGACGTCGTCCCAGCGGAACGTCGCCCGCAGGACGCCAACGCGGTCGCTGCGCTCGAGCACGGCCTGGTCCACGGAAATCGTCGGCGCCCGCTCGAAGAAGCCGGCCACGTCCTCGCGCGCGAGCAGGGGTAAGAGGCTCGCGATCTCCGGCGTGTGGCGCTCGAGCTCCTGGAGGAAGGTAGCCGCACGCCAGACGAATATGCCGCTGTTCCAGAGATGATTGCCCCCGCGCAGGTACGCCTCGGCGGCGGCGCGGTCGGGCTTCTCCACGAACTCGGCCACCTCGTAGGCACCGCCGCCGGCGGCCAGCCGCGGGCCGAGGCGGATGTAGCCGTATCCCGTTTCCGGATAGGCAGGCTCGACGCCAATCGTGAACAGCAGGTGCTGCTGCGCGGCCAGACGCGCGACGGCGGCCAGCAACTCGCGGAAAGCCGCAGCCGGCGTGATCACGTGGTCCGCGTGCAGGGAAGCCATGACAGCGTCCGGCTCCCTGCGGACGATGGTGAAGGCCGCCCAAGCCAGCACCGGCGCGGTGCCCCGAGGCTGCGGCTCGAGGAGCAGATTCTCGGGCCCGAGCTCCGGCACGGCGGAAAGGATCGGGTCGGCCAGCGCGGCGCCGGTCAGGACGCGCAGCCGGGGGAGCGGCACCAGCGGCGCAATTCGCTCGAGTGTCTCGGCAAGGAGTGGCTGCACCCCGCCCAGGGGCAGAAGCTGCTTGGGCCGCCGCGGCGTCGAGACCGGCCAGAACCGGGAGCCGACGCCGCCCGCCAGGACAACCGCCCACAGCGGCGGCTCACCGCTCAAAGAGCTCGTCGATTCGGGCAAGGAGCTTCTTGGGGCTGAACGGCTTGGTGAGGAAGTCGGTGGCGCCCAGCTCGGCCGCACGCTCGCGGTCCGCCTCCTGACCCTTGGCGGTCAACATGATCACCGGCGTGGCATGGCGGTGCGGCAGCCGGCGCAGCGCCTCGAGCACATCCAGCCCGCCCACATGAGGCATCATGATGTCCAGCAGAATCACGTCGATCGGCTGATCCGAGCGCAGCCGCTCGAGCGCGGAGCGGCCGTCCAGCACCAGCTCGACACTGTAGCGGCCGTGCTCCAGCTTGAGCTGGATGATCCGGCCGATATACGGCTCGTCATCCACCACGAGAACGTGGCGTCGAAGCTCCGGCATGGTGATGGGCATAGCGGCGTGTGGGAGAAGCCCCTGCCTCACACAATGAACGGCGCGTGCGTGCCAGCGTGCCTGCCCGCCCGCCTCGCTCCGGACCGGCCGCCCTGCACCGGAGCCGCCGCCGCTGACAGGTTAGACCCGCGCCGGGCGACGTGTCAAGCGGAACGGAGCCGCAGGCGGGGCGGCCAGCCGCCGCCTTCGAAGCGAGGCGCGCGTGACGCGCGCGCGGGGTTGACAGCCCGGCAGGCCCGCACTACTCTGCCCTGCTCGAAAGTCGTTGCTGGATCACCTGTTGAGCGGCGCCGTGCGCGTTCGGATCGTTCTCATTCTAGCCGCCGCGGCGCTGGCCGCGGGGTGCGGTGACGATCTGGGTCCCCTGGATTGGGAGACCCGCCCCGACACCGTCCTGCTCTTCTCGCTGGCCCGTCCCGAGTTCCTCGGGCTGCCTTCCGCCTACGACTTCCACAACCTGCGGCGCGTCGCTGTCGAGTCGCCGGCCGCGACGGGGACGTGGGACGTCGCGCTGAGTGAGGCGTCCGGCGGCTTCGTACTGCTGCCGGCGGGCGTCTTTGCGGGCGCAGACGCCAGCGCGGCGATTGCCGTGGACTCCGTGCAACCCTTCGATCAGGTGAGGCGGGCGCCGGGCGACACGGCGTCCTTCCGCCGGACGCAAGGCGTGCCCGTGCATGGCCAGCGGGTGTACATCGTGCGCACGCGTGCGCTGGGCGCACTGGCGTGCGTCCGCTATGCGAAGGGGCAGGTGGTGGATGCAGACAGTGCGGGAGGCAGTGTGCGCTTCATGTTTGTGGCCAATCCGAACTGCAACGATCGGGCGCTCGTTCCGCCGTCCAAGGACTGACGAGGCTCTGCCTCAGAGCGAGGAGTCGTCGTAGTCCAATGTCGGTGTACGTGCATACCAACTACTCTGGGCATGCTGGATCCGAAGCGCGTGCGTGAGGAGCCGCAGCTTGTTCGGGAGCGGCTGGGCCGGCGGGGCCAGGCGGAGCTGAGCGGGCTGGTGGAGCGGGTGCTCGAGCTGGACGAGCAGCGGCGGGGGTTGGTCGGGCAGGTGGATGCGCTGCGGGCGCGGCGCAACGAAGTTTCGCCGTCGGTTGCGCGGCTGCGGCGGGAGGGGCGGGCGGCGGAGGCGGAGCAGGTGATCGGCGAGATGCGGGAGCTGGGCGAGCGGATCGGCGGGCTGGAGCAGCGGCTGGGTGGGGTAGACGCTGCGGTGCGCGATCTGCTGCTGCAGATCCCGAACCTGCCGGACGAAGACGTGCCGCCGGGTGGCGCCGAGGCGAATCGCGTGATCCGGGAATGGGGCGCGGAGGTGCGCTTCGACTTCACGCCGCGCCCGCACTGGGAGCTGGGCGAGGCGCTGGGCATTCTGGATCTGCCGCGCGGCGCGAAGGTCGCGGGGAGCGGCTTCCCCCTTTACGTGGGCGCGGGTGCGAAGCTCGAGCGCTCGCTCATCAACTTCATGCTCGACCTGCACGCGCACAGTCACGGCTACACGGAAGTCTGGCCGCCGCTGCTGATCAACCGTCAGGCCGCGTTAGGCACGGGGCACCTGCCCAAATTCGGCGAGGACATGTACGACGTCGCGGCCGACGGTCTCTATCTTGTTCCCACTGCCGAGGTGCCGGTCACGAACCTGCACGCAGAGGAGTTGCTGCCGCCGGACGCGCTGCCGCTGCGCTATGTGGCCTATACGCCCTGTTTCCGGCGGGAGGCTGGCGCGCACGGCAAGGAGACGCGCGGGCTGGTGCGCGTGCATCAGTTCGACAAGGTCGAGCTGGTGCGGTTCGAGCGGCCTGACGCCGCGCCCGCCGCGCTGGAGGAGCTGACCGGCCACGCGGAGGCGGTCTTGCAGCAGTTGGGGCTGCGCTACCGCGTCGTGCTGCTGGCCGCCGGCGACCTGGGGTTCGCCAACGCGAAGACGTACGACCTCGAGGCCTGGGCGCCGGGTGTCGGGCGCTGGCTCGAGGTTTCGAGCTGCTCGCTCTACCGCGATTATCAGGCCCGGCGCGCGAACATCCGCTTCCGGCCCGCGCCCGGTGCGCGGCCCGAATTCGTGCACACGCTGAACGGCTCCGCGCTGGCGCTGGCCCGCACGCTGGTCGCGCTGCTCGAGACCTACCAGCAGGCGGATGGTAGTGTGCGGCTGCCGCCCGCCCTGGCGGAATACGCCGGCAGGGACCGGATCGGCTAGCCGGTGCTGTCCGACCGGCCGGACCGGGCCGGCGGCGGCCTGCGGACGGCGGCGGCACGCGGCGGCGCCCTTTTTCCGCAACCCCGCTCGAGGCCCATGAACCGGCGGTACTGGCCCGCAGCGCTGGCCCTGCTGTCCCTCGGCATCCTCGGGTCCTACCTCCTGTACACAGAGCACCTGGTGCGGGAGATCCGGGTGGAGGCGGCGGTGCACATGCGCATGTACGCGCTGGTGCAGCGGGGGCTGCTCTCGCCGGAAGAGGATGCGCCGCTCGAGTCGCTGGTCGGGCTGCAGGACGCGCTCAAGGAGCTGGGCGTGCCCATCGTCGCGCTCAGCGCGGACGGCCAGCCCTTCGCCTGGGTGAACCTCCCCTTCCAGGCCGATCTGCCCCGTGCCGCGGACCGCGAGCGAGTGCTGCGCTACGCTCGCCGGCTGGACCGCCAGAACCCGCCCATCGTGCAACCGGGGGTGGGTACCATCCATTTCGGTGCGCCGCCCGTGCTGGGCTGGCTGCGCTGGGTGCCGTGGCTGCAGGTGGCGGGCGCGCTGCTGGTCCTGCTCGGTGCCGGGGCTCTGGTCCGCGTCAACCTGCGGGCGGAGCGGGAGCGCCTGTGGGCGGCCATGGCCCGGGAACTGGCGCACCAGATGGGTACGCCCCTTTCCTCACTGGCGGGCTGGGTCGAGCTGCTGCGACTGCCGGAGGCGCAGCGCGAGGGCATGGCCGGGGCGGAGCGGATCGCGGAGGAGATCGAGAGGGACGTCGAGCGCCTGGAGCGCGTGTCGCGCCGCTTCGAGATGATCGGCAAGGCGCCGAGGCTGGAGCCTGTCCCGGTGGCCGAGGTCCTGGCCGAGGTCGAGCACTACCTGCGGCCGCGGCTGCCGCGACTCGTGGGCGGCCTCGAGTTGCGCGTGCGCGTGCAGCGCGGGCTCCCGCCCGTGCGCGCGAGCCGGGTGCTGCTGGTCTGGGCGCTCGAGAACCTGGTGAAGAACGCGCTGGATGCCGTGGGCGGGCGCGGCGGCCGCATCCTGTTGGCGGCGAGCCGGGTGGGCCAGGAGCGCGTGCGCCTTGCCGTGGCAGATACCGGCCCCGGCGTGGCGCCGGCCATGCGCGACCGGCTGTTCGACCCGGGTGCGACCACCAAGGCGGGCGGCTGGGGCGTGGGCCTGTCCTTGAGCCGGCGCATCGTCGAGCGCTACCACGGCGGCCGGATCACGGTGCGGGCGCGGCGGCGGGGTGGTACCGTGTTCGAGGTCGTGCTGCCGGCGTGGAGGGAGCGGGACAGTCGCGGAAGGGTATTCAGGAACCCATGAGCGACTCGAGCTATCTTGCCGGGCTCAACCCGGAGCAGCAGGAAGCGGTCCATCATTTTGAGGGGCCGCTGCTGGTGCTGGCGGGTGCGGGCTCCGGAAAGACGCGCGTGCTTACCACCCGCGTCGCCCACCTGGTGCAGGAGCACGGCGTGGACCCCGCCTGCATCCTGGCCGTGACCTTTACCAACAAGGCGGCGGGGGAGATGCGACAGCGCATCCGGCGCCTGCTGAATCGGGAGCCGGCCGGCATGTGGATGGGCACCTTCCACGCCATTGGCGCCCGGCTGCTGCGGCGCCACGCCGCCCGGCTGGGCTGGGCGCCCAACTTCGGCATCTACGACGCCGAGCAGGCGTTGCGCGAGGTGAAGCGAGCCATGGAGCGGCTCAACCTCTCGACCAAGCGCTGGCATCCGAAGGCGGTGCACGCGGCCATTTCCTCGGCCAAGAATCAGCTCGTCGGGCCGGCCGCGTACGCTGGTCAGGCCTTCGACCCCTTCGCCCGGGTCGTGGCCGGCGTGTACGAGGCGTATCAGGCGGCGCTCAAAGAGCAGAACGCCTTCGATTTCGACGACCTGCTGGTCTATCCCGTCGAGCTGCTGGCGGAGCATCCGCCGGTGCTGGCCATGTACCGGGGACGCTTCCATTTCCTGCTGGTGGACGAATATCAGGACACCAACCACGCGCAGTACAAGCTGCTCGAACTGCTGGCGCGGCAGCACGCCAACATCATGGTGGTGGGCGATGACGACCAGTCCATTTACGGCTGGCGGGGCGCGGACATCCGCAACATCCTAGAGTTCGAGCAGGACTTTCCGCAGGCGCGAGTCGTGCGCCTGGAGCAGAACTATCGCTCGACCCGCCGCATCCTGGACGCCGCCAACCGGGTGATCGCTGAAAACGTCCGCCGCAAGGGCAAGACCCTGCGCACGGAGGCGGCGGCGGGCGAGCTGCTGACGCAGGTCGAGGCGCTGGACGAACGCGACGAGGCGAACTGGATCGCGGGGGAGATCGAGACGCGGCTGGCCGGGTCCGCGGAGCGGTCGCTGCGCGATTTTGTCGTGCTCTACCGTACCAATGCGCAGTCACGGGCGCTGGAGGAGGCGCTGCGCCGCCGCGACCTGCCCTACCAGATCGTGGGCGGCACCCGCTTCTACGAGCGCCGCGAGATCATGGACGTACTGGCTTACCTGCGGCTGCTCTCGAACCCGCGCGACGCGGCCGCCTTCGAGCGCGTGGCCAACTACCCCCGACGGGGTATCGGCGACGTCTCCCGCAACCGACTGCTGGCCTGGGCGTCGGCTGGCGGGCTTACGCCGGTCGAGGCGGCGGCCCGCGCCGCCGAGTGCGACGGCTTGACCAGCGCGGGCGCTGCCGCGCTGGTGGGCTTCGCCGCGCTGGTCGAGCGGTTCCGGGCGCTGGCCGCGGAGCTGCCGGTGGGAGAGCTGATCGAGCAACTGATCCGCGAGGTCCGCCTGCTCGATGCCCTGCGCCAGGAGGGGCCTGAGGGGGAGGAGCGCATCGAGAACGTGCGCGAGCTGCTGGCCAGTGCGCACAGCTTCGATGCAGGTGCGGCCGAGGAGGCGGAGGAGGACGACGTCGCAGAGGGTGCTACGTCGCTCGACCTGTTCCTGCAGAAGGTCTCGCTGCTGACGGACGTGGACCGGCACGACCCCCAGGCCAACGCGGTCACGCTCATGACGCTGCATAACGCCAAGGGGCTCGAGTTCCCCTTCGTCTTCATCACTGGTCTGGAGGACGGCCTCTTCCCGCTGGCGCGGGCCTACGACGAGCCGGCCGAGCTGGAGGAGGAGCGGCGCCTCTTCTACGTGGGCATCACGCGGGCGCAGCACAAGCTGTTCCTGAGCCACGCGCGCACGCGGCGGCGCGCTGCCGAGCTGATGAGCTGCATCCCTTCGAGCTTTCTCGAGCCCATCCCGGAGGCGCTGCTCGAGCGGCAGGAGACGCCCGCGCTGGCGCGACTGCGCGCGGGGCAGTCGGGCGGATGGCGGCGAGAGCTGAGGGGGCGGCGCAGCAGGGCCGGGGGTGCTCGGGGAGACGGCATGGGGGAGCTGGTGGTGGACTACGCGGACACGCAGGATGCTCCCCGCTTCGTGAAGGGGGAGCGAGTGCGCCACCCGCACTTCGGCCGGGGGACGATCCGCGAGCTTTCCGGCCTGGGCTCTGACCTGAAGGCGGTGATCGAATTCGAGGGCTACGGCCGCAAGAAGGTGTTTGTGCGTTACGCCAACCTGCAAAAGGAGTTGTGAGACTTGGCTGTTTCGCGGGAGGACGTGCTGCACGTGGCTGGGCTGGCCCGGCTACGGCTCACGGCGAGTGAGGTGGAGAGGCTGACGGTGCAGCTCAACAGCATCCTCGAGCACATGCGCGCGCTGGCCGAGGTCGAGGTCGAGGGGGTCGAGGCAGTAGGCGGCGCCGCCGAATGGGAGGCGCCGCTGCGCGGCAAGGACGTGGGACCGGACGCGCTGCAACTGGCGCCGCGCGCCCTGGCGCCCTCCTGGGAGGACGGCTTCTTCACCGTGCCGCGGCTGGCGGCACTGGACACGGCCGAGCTGGAGGAGGCGTTCGAGGACAAGGCGGCCGCGGAGCCCGCTGGGCGGCCAGCGCCGGAAGACCTGCCGGGGGCGCCATGACGGTGCCTCAGGCGCTGCCCTCGATCCGCGAGCTGGTGGAGGACGTGCGGGCCGGGTGGCGCTCGGCTGCGGCGGAGGCGCGCGCGGCGATCGAAGCCATCCAGCGCACGCACGTCGGGCCGGACAGCCTGAACGCGTTCCTCTGCTACGACGCGGAGGCGGCGGCCGCCGCGGCCGCAGCCGTGGACGAGGCGGCCGCCGCAGGCGAAGCGGCCGGGCCCCTCACCGGCGTTCCGGTAGCCATCAAAGACAACATTTGCACGTTGGACTTCCCGACGACCTGCGGCTCGCGGATCCTGGAGGGGTACCGCTCGCCCTTCGAGGCCACGGCCGTGCGCCGGCTGCGGCAGGCGGGCGCGGTCGTGATCGGGAAGACCAACCTGGACGAGTTCGCCATGGGCTCGTCTACCGAGAATTCGGCCTACGGGCCGACGCACAACCCCCACGACCGCAGCCGCGTGCCGGGCGGCTCCTCGGGCGGGTCGGCGGCAGCGGTGGCCGCGGGGCTGGTGCCCGCCGCACTGGGCTCGGACACCGGCGGCTCGGTGCGCCAGCCTGCAGCGCTGTGCGGCGTCGTGGGCATCAAGCCCACTTACGGCCGCGTGAGCCGCTACGGG
This sequence comes from Gemmatimonadota bacterium, assembly GCA_016209965.1. Lineage (NCBI taxonomy): Bacteria > Pseudomonadati > Gemmatimonadota > Gemmatimonadota bacterium. The sequence continues at coordinate 22,910 of JACQVE010000008.1, forward strand.
CTGGTGGCCTTCGCCTCCTCGCTCGACCAGATAGGCACGTTCGGACGAACGGTGGCCGACGCCGCGCTCCTGCTGGAGGTGATCGCCGGGCCGGACCCGCTGGATTCGACCGCCGCCAAGCGCCCCGTACCGGACCTGGCCGCCGAGCTCGAGCGCGGCGCCCGCGGGCTCGTCGTGGGCGTGCCCGAGGAGTACTTCCCGCCCCAGCTCGACTCGAGTGTGGGCAGTCTGTGCCGGCAGGCGGCGGAGCGGCTCAGGGCGGCCGGCGCCGAGGTGCGCAGCGTGTCGCTGCCGCACACACCCTACGCCATTCCCACCTACTACATCATTGCGCCGGCCGAGGCCTCGAGTAACCTGGCCCGCTACGATGGCGTGCGCTATGGATTGCGGGCGCCGTCCGCCGATTCTACACTCGCCGTCTACCAGGAGACCCGGTCGCGGGGCTTTGGCGCCGAGGTCAAGCGCCGCATCATGCTGGGGACCTACGCGCTCTCCGCCGGCTACTACGACGAATACTACGGCCGTGCCCAGCGCGTGCGCGCGCTCATCACGCTCGACTTCCGGCGCGTGTTCCAGGATGGCGTCGACGTCATCCTCACGCCCACCACGCCCGCGCCCGCGTTCCGGCTGGGCGAGAAGCTGGAGGACCCCTACCAGATGTACCTGGAAGACGTGTTCACGGTGACCGCCAACCTGGCTGGCATCCCCGGGCTCACCATGCCCATCGGGGAGGTGGACGGCTTGCCCGTGGGCGGGCAACTGCTTGCCAACCGCTGGAACGAGGCGGCCATGATCCGCGCCGCGGCCGCACTCGAGCGGGCACTCGGGGAGTAGTCGCATGAGCTACCAGCCGGTCATCGGACTCGAGGTGCACGTCCAGCTCAAGACGGCCACCAAGATGTTCTGCGGCAATTCCGCGGAGTTCGGCGCCGAGCCGAATAGCCACGTGTGCCCGGTGTGCCTGGGGCTGCCCGGCGCGCTGCCGGTCATCAACGCCGCGGCCGTCGAGCTGGGCGTACGCGCCGCACTGGGGCTCAACTGCACCATCCACCAGACCAGCATCTTCGCGCGCAAGAACTACTTCTACCCGGACCTGCCCAAGGGCTACCAGATCACGCAGTACGACCGGCCGCTGGCCACCGCCGGCTGGCTGGAGGTGGAGACGCGGGGGACGACGGATCCGGGATCGGGGTCGGGATCGGGATCGGGATCGGGACAGAGGGACGCAGGGACGCAGGGGCGCAGCCCCCCACCGGGCAGGCGCATCCGGATCCGGCGCATCCATCTCGAGGAGGACGCGGGGAAGTCACTGCACGACCGGTTCGCGGGCAAGACGGCCGTGGACCTGAACCGGGCGGGGGTGCCGCTCATCGAGATCGTCACCGAGCCGGACCTCGCCTCGCCCGAGGAAGCGCGCGCGTTCCTGGGGCGGCTCAAGCAGGTGCTCGAGTACCTCGAGGTCAGCGACTGCGACATGGAGAAGGGCAGCCTGCGGGTCGACGCCAACGTCTCCGTGCGGCCGGCTGGGAGCGTGACGTTCGGGACCAAGACGGAAGTCAAGAACATGAACTCGTTTGCCAACGTCGAGCGGGCGCTGGCCTACGAGATCGAGCGGCAGGTCGCGCTGCTCGAGTCCGGGGGCACGGTCGAGCACGAGACGCTGCTCTGGGACGCCGCCCGGGGCGAGGCGCGGCCCATGCGCTCGAAGGAGGAAAGTCACGACTACCGCTACTTCCCCGACCCCGACCTGCCCCCGCTGGTGCTCGAGCGGTCGCGAATTGAGGCGCTAGGCGCGGCCCTGCCCGAGCTGCCGGGCGCGCGCGCCCGCCGGTTCCGCGAGCAGTACGGGCTTCCCGATTACGACGCCGAGGTCCTCACGGCCACCCGCGCCGTGGCCGATTACTATGAGGCGCTCGCCGGCGCGGCCGCGGACCCCAAAGCGGCCAGCAACTGGGTCATGACCGAGGTGCTGGCCTGGCTCAACCAGCGGCAGTGCGCCATCACGGAGCTCCCCATCACCCCCGACCGGCTGGCCCAGCTCATCGCTCTGGTGGCGGACGGCACGCTCTCCACCACCATGGCGCGCCACGTCTTTGCCCGCATGGCCGAGACCGGACTGCCGCCCGCCCTGATCGTCCAGCAGGAAGGGCTGGCGCAGGTGCGCGACCAGGCGCAGCTCGAGGGCTGGGCCGATGAGGTCCTGGCCGCCTTCCCCGCCGAGGCCGAGCGCTACCGCGCAGGCGAGGCGAAGCTGCTCGCCTTCCTCATGGGCCAGCTCATGCGCCGCTCGGGCGGCAAGGCCGATCCCCGGCAGGCAAGCGAGATCCTGCGCCGCAAGCTCGAGTAGGAGGGCGGCAGCCCGTATCCAGCGCTCTATTTGAGTGCTCTCATCCGGGAAGAGCTCCGCTAGCCCGCCCACAGGCTCTCGAGCTAACCCATCCGGCCCGCCCGGCTCGCGCCCAAAATAGGAGTGGCCAAATCACACCGATCAGGCCCCGAACTCCGGAAGCTCCGCCTGGTCGCTGCCGCCAGCCGCCCTCGAGCCCGCCGGCCCACTTCTCTTTGCCGCGTTCTCAGCCGAGCAACTCGAGAGCCTCCTGGGCTTGCCCACCGATCGGACCATGGGGACTTGACTCAGCGAAATGAGGCATTTAGACTCACGGCATGAGTAAGCGCCTGCAGGTTCTCCTCCCGGAACGCGAATACCGGGAGATCGAGAAGATCGCGCGCAGGAAGCGCGTGACGGTAGCCGAGTGGGTGCGCCAGGCGCTGCGGGCTGCGCGGCGGCAGGAGCCGCTGCGGGATACCGAACGCAAGCTCGATGCCGTCAGAGCTGCCGCCAGGCACTCCTTCCCTACTGCGGATGTAGAGACCATGCTGCGTGAGATCGAGCGCGGCTCTATAACCACCGACACGTGACCCTGGTCGACTCCAACATCCCCATGTACCTCGTGGGGGCGCCTCACCCACATAAGAGCGATGCACAGCGGCTCCTGGAGCGCGCGATCAACGCGGCTGAGCGTCTCGTAACGGACGCGGAAGTGCTGCAGGAGATCCTGCACCGTTACACCGCGATCAACCGGCGCGACGCCATCCAACCGGCATTCGACGCGATCCTGGGGGTCGTTGACGGCGTGTTCCCGATTGAACTCGAAGACGTGGAGCGCGCCAAGCGGATCCTCCACGGAACGCCGCAGCTTTCCGCCCGTGATTCGCTGCATACGGCGATCATGCAGCGCTACGATATCACCGAGATCATGTCCTTCGATACCGGGTTCGACGGCATTCCCGGCATCAGGCGGATGCAGGTGTAGAAAAGACGCGGCCCCGCACCTTCGCTCCTGCCGCCTACCGTAATATTACGGCGTGTACCGCCGCCCCACTCTAGGTGCTCTCGCAGGTCGTCGAGCTTAACCACCCCGTACAGCGAGCCAGCGAGTCCCCCACGGCTCGGACCGCAACCCTATCACACTTTGTCGTATCCCCGTCCCATTTTGCTATTGCGCCACGGCGGGGGCGACCCAGGCTTGGCGCAGGCAGCAATGCTTGCGGTCTAGCGAAACCTGGGTGGGAGGCTCCACGGCGTTCCCCGCGGCTCGTGGGCCAGCCTGTGCCGGCCTGCGCTGGCGGCGAGTGGGGTGGGCGCATGTCCCTCCGTCTTGTTTCTAATTCTCTGTCGAACCGGGAGTTACACCCGGTCCTGGTCACATGCGCCGGCCGGTCGCCCTGGGCCGTTTGTAAGGTTTTGGCCTCGGCCGGCATCTATATACATGAGGGGTAGTGCATCCTTCCGTCGGCGCCGCCGCCCCCTCCTCAACGCAGTAGTCTGGGAGCTCGGCGCCGGTTATTGCCGCGATCTCCGTCTGGGCGACGCGTGGCTATGGTTATTGGACTCAGTTGTGACCCTGGCGGCCTGCAAGCTCTGCGGCACGCGCTGGCCGGCTTTGACCATGCACGGCTTACCTCGAAACCCCAAGAGGCTCTGGCCTGGGCTGAGGCATCCAGTTGGGCCGTCCTGATCAGCGACGCGGGCGCCAACGCGTGGCGAGAAAGTTTACAGCCGCTCGGCGACGCTTCAGCCTTACCGGCTGTGATTCTCATCGTGGATGGGACTCCGGCGCGCGGCAGCACAGATTCCCCCGCCGATGCGGACTTCGTCATTCCACGCAGCGAGGTCCACATCCGCCTGGGGACCCTGGTTGGTCGCGCCGCAGCGCAGAACTGCCTGGGCCGGCTGGCAGGCGGGCTCGCAAGAACTCGCGAGATTCCCGCCGGGCTGCGCTCGGCCCTGTGCGTAGCCTGCAAGCAAGATCCGCCCTTCCGCTCGATCAAGGCCCTCGCCGTTGCCCTGCACACCGGCCGCGGAGCCCTGTGGGAGCAGTGGCATCGGACCGACGCCTTGCGGGCCTGCGGCCGGCTGGAAGACTTCATCGATTGGCTCGTGCTGCTCCGCTGCATCGCGCAGAAGGAGCCCGGGCTCTCCTGGGCGCGCGCGGCCGCCTCAGGAGGCGTTACAGCGCAGATGCTTCGGCGCTTCGCCCGGCGTCTGCTCGACCGCCGTCCCTCAGATCTCAGCCCAGGCAACCTCCTGGCGCCATTGGAGACCTTTTGCGAGCGCGTGGTCCATCCGCTCCGGCTGACATTTTAATCGCAGAATAGACGTTTTGAGTCTTGCATCCGAATGCGGACGTAGACAAGTTGAATGCGTTTCGCGGCTGCCCGCTTAGAGACGCTTCATGCGCCGCA
>JACQVE010000009.1 GCA_016209965.1 Gemmatimonadota bacterium
GAGCGAGGTTGTGCTCGAGCCGGGCATGAGCTTCAGCAACGAGCCGGGCATCTACCAGTACGGCAAGTTCGGCGTGCGGCTGGAGGACATCATGGTCATCACGGAGACGGGCGCGGAGCTCCTTACCCCGCCGGCGACCTCGCTGGATCCGGCGGCGGTGGCAGTCATGTCGCCTTGAGCCGCTCTGTCTCTGGCCGGAGTCGTTGATGGCCCTGTCCCCGAGATGTCCTACCTGACCGCCTTCGTGCTCCACCCGGACTGTGCCCTGCACGACACGGGGTGGGGTCACCCGGAGCACCAGGGGCGCCTGCCGGCGATTCTCAACGCGGTCTACGCCGATCTGCCCGAGCTGATGGAGGTCATGCTGCAGCGCGAGCCGGAGCCGGCGCAGGTCGAGGAACTGCTGCGGGTACACACGCCCGAGCACGTCGAGCGGGTGCAGCGCGCGGCGGAGCAAGCGGCGTCGGCGGGGCGGCAGGTGTATCTGGACTCCGACACTCCGGTCTCGGGCGCCTCCTGGCAGGCGGCGTTGGCGGCCGCGGGCTGCGCCATCACCGCGACGGGGCTGGTGCTGCGGGGCGAGAGCGCGACCGCCTTTGCCGCGGCGCGGCCGCCCGGCCACCACGCGACGGCGGACCGGGCCATGGGGTTCTGCGTGTTCAACAACGTGGCGGTGGCAGCGCGCTGGGCGCAGGCGCAGGGGGTAGGCCGGGTGCTGATCGTGGATTGGGATGTCCACCACGGCAACGGCACGCAAGACATTTTCTACCAGGATCCCTCGGTCTACTACCTGTCGCTGCACCTCAGCCCGCACTACCCGGGGACCGGCCTGGCCGTGGAGCGCGGCCGGGGGCCGGGCGCGGGCAGCACGCGCAACGTGTCGCTTGCGCCCGCTACCGTGGCCGCGGCGTACCGGCGCGAGTTCGAGGCGGCGGTGGACGCGGCCTGGGCCGAGTTCTCGCCCGAGCTGGTGCTGGTCTCGGCAGGATTCGATTGCCTGGCCGGCGACCCGCTGGGTGGGCTGCAGCTCGAGCCCCGCGACCTGCACGCGCTCACCCGCTCGCTGCTCGAGCGGGCCCGCACCACTGCGGGCGGCCGGGTAGTGGTAGTGCTGGAGGGCGGGTACGTGCCGAAGCGCGTGGGGCTCGGGGTCGTGGATGTGTTACGCGCGCTGGCTTGCCTGCCGCCCAAGTGATCGGCGGCCGAATGCGACCGTACTTGCGATTCGGCCGCTAAGGATTGACCGGCCGAACGCCGGGTTTCTACATTGCGCATCATGCGGCTCCCGCAGCAGCGCTCCTCTCCGGCTGTGCGTGTGGTGGAGGCAACGCCCGCGTACGCGGCGGCGTGGCCATGAGCGATCAGCCGGCCGGCCCCGGTGCGGGCGACGACCTCCTGCTCGCCCGGAGCCCCTCGATCCTGGCACTGGCGCGGCTGAGCCACCGGCTCATGTTCCCGCTGGGCGGGGTCGAGCTGTACCGGCACTTTGCTCGCCTCGTCTCGCTAGGGCCGCAGCAGGAGTTCGTGATTGTACCCTGCGGCCGGGGCGCCAGCGCGCAGTTTCTGGCCGAGCTTACTTCCGCGGGTGGCGCGGGCGCGGATCCCGATGCGGAGCTGGCCGATTCCGCGGCGGCGCGGGCGGGGCAGGCCGGGCTTGGCACCCGGCTTCACTACCAGCACGCCCCGCTGGAAGACTTGCCGTATAAGGACGATGTCTTCGATGTATCCGTGGGCGAGATCGGCCTCTCGGCCGCGGCTGATCCGGCCGCCGCGGTCCGCGAGCTGACGCGCGTGACCAAGCCCATGGGCTCCGTGGTCCTGATCCAGTTGGTGTGGACGCGCCACATCCAGCCGGAACGGCGGGAGGGGCTGTGTCAGCGCTGGGGGGTGCGGCCGTTCCTGCTGGTCGAGTGGAAGCAGATGCTGCGCGAGGCCGGGGTCGTGGAACTGTACGTCGAGGACTGGTCGGATGGTGCGGCCGTGCTCTGGCCGCACCTGGGCCTGCGCTGGCTGGCCGAGCTGCTCTCGCTGCCCGACCGGCTGGCCATGCTCTACGCGGCGCTCCGCCGCTGGGGGTGGCGCGGTCTTCGCGGCGTGATCTCCCTGGAGAAAGAGGTACGGCAGACGGTGGCGCGGGAACGGGTGCTGGGCGTGTCGCTGATCAAGGGAACCAAATGGCAGGCGCAGCCAGGCTCCGCCCCGTGACGGCGGATGACGCGCCGGGACCTACCAGCTATTTCCTGGATAGCGCTGGCGCAGTGCGCCGGGACTTGGGGCGAACGGCACTGGGCGAGGCGGTCCGCGGTGGGAAGGGTCCGCTGTGGGTCGATATCGATTCCCGCCGCGAAGAGGAGTGGTCGCTCCTGGCGGAGCTCTTCCACTTCCACCCGCTGGCCATCGAGGACACCCGCTCGCCGGACTGCCGGGTCAAGCTCGAAGAGTATGAGGACCACCTCTTCGTCGTCATGCGCGGCGTCCGCTTCGCCACCTGGACACCCGCGCCCTACGACATCGACCCCATCAACCTGTACCTTTTCCTGGGGCCGCACTACGTAGTAACGGTGCAGGCCGAGCCGCTCGAGTCGACGCGCAGCGTGGCGGAACGGCTCGAGGCGGCGCCCGAAGTGCTGCGGCGCGGCGTGGACTACATCGCCTACATGATCCTGGACACGCTGGTCGACTTCTATTTCCCGCTGCTCGACCAGGTGGATAGCTTCGTGGACGAACTGGAGGACGACGTATTCGAGCGCAGCGGTGAGCGCACCATGCAGGGGATCTTCGAGCTGAAGCGCACGTTGCTGGCGCTGCGGCGCCAGCTCGCGCCCATGCGTGAGGTCGCCGCCTCGCTGGCCAACCGGCCGAGCCGCTATCTGCGCCCCGAGACGCAGGTGTACCTGCGCGACGTCTACGACCACGTGGTCCGGCAGCTCGAGTCGGTCGAGACGTTCCGCGACCTCGTGGCCGGCGTCATGGAGACGCACCTGTCGGTCATGTCCAACCGCATGGGCCAGGTGATGAAGTCGCTCTCCGTCGTGGCCACGCTGATCCTGCCCGCCTCGCTCGTGGCAGGCATCTACGGCATGAACTTCGAGGCCATGCCCGGGCTCCACAACCCGTACGGCTTCTGGATCTCGATGCTGGCGATGTTCCTGGTTTCGGGGGGGCTGCTGTACTACATGAGGCGGAAGGGGTGGTTGTAGGAGGAAACGGGTCCCGGGCTCGGGCTCCGCGGCGGCTGCGCCGCCGCTCGGCTCGGGCTCCGGGCCTTCGGCCCTGAGCTCGGATGTAGAACGCCTCAATCCGAGCCCGCCTCCAGCGCAGCGGAGCCGGAGTCCCGTGTGGCTAGGTACAGATGCGCGGGAACGGGAACGGGAACGGGAACCAGGATGAGGGACCTTCATGGCGGACAACACGGGCGGGGATAGCTTCGGGCGGCTGCGCGCCCAACTGCCGGAGATCCAGGTGGCGCTGCGCGAGCTGGGGCTGGACGGCTGGTTGCTGTACGACCTGCACGCGCGCAACCCGGTGGCGGGCGGGCTGCTCGGGCTGGGCGACCTGACGCGTCGCTACTTCGTGCTGCTGCCGGCGGCGGGCGAGCCGCGGGCCGTGGTGCATGGGATCGAGGAGGCGCCGTGGCGGTCGTGGCCGTGGTCGCGCCAGCGCTACATCGGCTGGCGCGAGCTGGACGAGGCGCTGCGCGGACTGTTCGGCGGTGCCGGGCGCGTGGCCATGGAGATCTCGCCGGGCGACAGCGTGCCCGCCCTCGACCTGGTGCCCGCGGGCGTGCTCGAGCTGGTGCGTGCGGCGGGCGCTCAAGTCGTCTCCTCGGGTGAGCTGATCACGCGGTTCCATTCGCGCTGGAGCGCGGAAGGATTGGCCTCGCACCGGCGGGCGAGCGTAGTGCTGGTCGAGGTGGCGCGGGCGGCGTTTGCGCGGCTGGCGGCTGCCGCGGGCACCGCTGACGAGATGGGCGAGGGCGAGCTGCGTGCGTGGGTGCTCGATCAGCTTGCCGCGCGCGGCTGCGGCAGCGGCGCGGACTGCATTGTCGCGGCGGGCGCGCGTGCGGCGGATCCGCACTACCAGCCGGAGGGGCGGGGCGCGCCGCTGCGACGGGGCGACGTCGTGCTGCTGGACCTGTGGTCCAAGGAGTCGGAGCGGGCGATCTACGCGGACCAGACGTGGATGGCCTACCTGGGCCCGGCTGTCCCCGAGCGCGTTGCCAACCTTTGGGGTGTGGTGCGCGACGCCCGCGATGCCGCGGTCGCCTTCCTGCGCGAGCGCTGGCGGGCGCGGCAGCCCGTGCAGGGGTATGAAGTCGACGACGCTGCTCGCCGCGTCATCGCCGGGCGGGGTTACGGCGCCGCGTTCATCCACCGCACTGGCCATTCCATCGACCAGGCAACCCATGGAATGGGCCCCAACATGGACAATCTGGAGACGCACGAGCTGCGCCGGCTGATCCCGGGCATCGGCTTCTCGATCGAGCCCGGAATCTACCTGCCGGGTGATATCGGGCTGCGCAGCGAGATCAACGTCTATATCGGCGAACACGGCCCCGAGGTGACCACGCCCGATCCGCAGGCGGAGATGTTCGCACTGCTGGCAGAATGACACGGCCCGGCTGGCGGCGGCGTGGCCGGCGGGTGGGCGCGGAGGCGCAAAAGGAAGCCGCCCCGCCGGCCGAAGCACCGGCCGCGGCGGGCGCCGAATCGGCGGCACGGGGTGCGCCGACTGGCTACTACTTCTACGGCGTCGTCCGGGCGCGCGGCGGGCCGCCCCGTGCCGCCGCCAACGGCGCGCCGCTTACGGTGGTGCCCTACCGCGACCTCGAGGCGCTGGTCCGGCCGGCCCCCTTCCACCTTCCGTCCCTGGATGCGGAGCACCTGCAGGCGCATCAGCGGACCGTGGAGAGCGTGATGCACCGCGCCACCATCCTGCCCGCGCCGTACGGCGTGGTCTTTCGCGGCCGGCGCGGGCTGATCCGCTTCCTGCAGGAGCAGTACCTGGTGCTGGACGAGACCCTCGCCTTCCTGGAAGGGCATTGGGAGATGCGCCTGCACATTGCGCCTCAGGCGGCGGGGCTCGAGGAATCCGAGGTCGCCGACCTGGCCATGGGTGTCTACGCCGAGCTGCGCCGCTTCGCGCGCGCGGCTGTGCCCTTCCGCGGCGCGGGGCGGCAGAGGCTGAGCGCCGCGTTCCTGGTCGAGCGCTCCGCCTGGATCGACTTCGTCGAGCGCACGGACGACCTGGGCCGAGCGCACCCCGAGCTGACCCTCGAGGTCACAGGGCCGTGGCCGCCTTATGACTTCGTGCGCATGGTCCTCTGAGCCCGGCGCAGCATGCTGATCGACGTCGCACTGCCGCTGCCGATTCCCGGAACATTCACCTATGAGGTCGCGCAGGGCTCGGCCGAGCCGGGTACGCGTGTGCTCGTTCCCTTCGGCCGGCGGCGGCTGGTGGGTTGGGTGGTCGGACCGGGTGCTCCCCCTGCCGCGGGCGGGGTCCGGCCCGTGCTCGAGGTGCTGGATGCCGCGACGACATTGACGCCCGAGCTGTTTCGCCTCTGCCAGTGGATCGCCGAATACTATGTCGCCCCACCCGGCCAGGTGTTCCGCTCCGCGCTGCCCGCGGTGCTGTGCAACGAGGCGCGGCCGCAGCCGCAGCCACGCACGCGCCGTATCCTGCGCCTCACCCGGGAGCTGCCCAGCCTTCAGTTGCGCGAGGAGGTGTTCGGCCGCGCGCAGCGCCAGCGCGAATGCTACGAGGTGATCGAGTCGCTGGGCGGCAGCGCCGAGGTTGCCCACCTTGTCGAGCAGCTCGCTTTCGGCCGGCCGGTGCTGCGGGGGCTGGTTCAGAAGGGGGTGGCCGAGCTGTCCGAGCAGGAGGTCAGTCGCGACCCGTTTGCCGGTGTGACCCCCGCGCCCCCCGATACCGTGGTGCTCACGCCTGCGCAGCACAGTGCAGCCAAGGCGCTGGTGGAGGCGGCCGCGGCCCCGGGGGCGGCAACCCCCTTCCTGCTCCACGGCGTCACCGGCTCGGGCAAGACCCATGTCTACATCGAGTTGATCCGGGAGGTCGTCCTGCGGCGGGGGCGTGGCGCTATTGTGCTGGTGCCGGAGATCGCGCTCACGCCCCAGACGGTCGCCCGCTTCCGCGCCCACTTTGGCGCAACTGTTTCCGTGCTGCACTCCGGGCTCTCCGACGGCGAGCGCTACGACGCCTGGCGCGCGCTGCGCAGCGGCGAGCGGCGTATTGCCGTGGGTGCGCGTTCCGCGGTGTTCGCGCCGGTTCCCGGACTGGGCGCGATTGTGGTGGACGAGGAGCACGAGGCGACCTACAAGCAGGAAGAGGCGCCGCGCTATCACGCGCGCGAGGTCGCGATCATGCGCGCCCGCCTGGCCGGCGCGGTTTGCGTGCTGGGCAGTGCCACGCCATCGCTCGAGAGCTGGCACAACGCGCGCTCTGGCAAGTTCCGGCTGCTGGAATTGCCGGAGCGAGTGGAGGGGCGGCCGCTGCCGCCCGTGCGCATTATTGACCTGCGCCAGAGCGCGGGTGGCCCGCGGGGTGTGGGACACGGCAGCGCGGGGACGCGGCGACGCGGCGACACGGCGACAGAGGGACGCGGCGACACGGCGACGCGGCAGAACGGGGCGGCCTCGATTCCGGCTTTCGAGCCGGCTTCTGCCCGAGTGGCCGGCAGTGGTGCGATTGGGGAGGGCGGGCTCGCCGCGCCGCCGCGTCGCCCCCTCGCCGAATCGGGGCGTGGTAGCGGGCGGGAGGTGCTGAGCGGGGAGCTCCTGGCGGCGATGGCCGACCGGCTGCGCCGCGGCGAGCAGACGATCCTGCTGCTGAACCGCCGCGGCTACTCGACTTTCGTCCAGTGCCGAAGCTGTGGAATCGTGTGGCATTGCGGCGCCTGCAACGTGTCCCTGACCTACCACCGCAGTCGCCGCCGGCTGGTCTGCCATTACTGCTTCCACGAGGAGTCGCCGCCCGCGAGCTGCACCGGCTGCGGCTCGGCCGACCTCTCCTTCCGCGGGATCGGCACGGAGCAGGTCGAGCAGGCGGCGGCGGAGGCGTTTCCGGCCGCGCGCATTGCGCGCATGGACGTGGACACGACCTCGGGCAAGTGGTCGCACCACCAGATTCTGGACCGGGTAGCGCGGGGCGAGGTCGACATCCTGCTGGGCACGCAGATGATCGCGAAGGGGCTGGATTTCCCGGGCGTGACGCTGGTGGGCGTGGTAAACGCCGACGTGGGGCTGGGGCTGCCGGACTTCCGCGCGGCGGAGCGGACGTTCCAGTTGCTGGCGCAGGTGGCGGGGCGGGCCGGCCGTGGCGCGCGGGGTGGCGAGGTCCTGATCCAGACCGCGCTGCCGGGGCACTACGCGATCCGGGCGGCGCTGTCGCATGACTATGTGGGGTTTGCCACGCGCGAGCTGGAGGAGCGGCGTGGGCCGGGATACCCGCCGCACCGCCGCCTGGTCAACGTCGTCGTGAGCGGTGTGTCCGAGAGGGCCGTGCAGGAGGCCGCAGAGGCGGCAGCGTCCTGGGTACGGCGCCTGCTGCGTGGGCGGGATGCGGAGCGGCACGAAGTGGCGGGGCCCGCCCCTTGTCCTATTGACCGCATCCGCGGCCGCTGGCGCTGGCACTTCCTGCTGCGCAGCGCGAGTGCTGGCCTGCTGAGCAAAGTGTGCCAGGAGCTGCAGGGCCGGTTCCCGCCCGGCTCGGCGGGCAGGCGCCCCCGGGTCACCGTGGATCGCGATCCCGTCAGCCTGCTGTGAGACGGGAAAGTCCATTGCAGGAAAGGACTTGGCGCGCTAAACTTGAAGGTGAGGCCCCTTGCACGTTTGAACAAAACCGCTTGCTCGGGCGTAAAAAACGTAGGACCCGCGTGAAAGGGAGAAGGTCGGCCCCATGGGCTGTCTGGCGCTGAATGCATCGTTCGAGCCTCTGGCCATCCTGCCGGTGCGGCGCGCACTGCGCCTGGTGATTGACCGAAAGGCCGAGATCCTGGAGGTCGACGAAGGGCGCGTGTTCCGCTCCGAGCGGCGCGAGATGCCGTGCCCGTCGGTCATCCGGCTCGTCCGCTACGTGCATGTGCCGCGCAAGTTCCGGCGCCAGGTGACGAACACTTTCCTGTTTGCCCGGGATGGCTACCGCTGCCAGTACTGCGGCCGGCACCGCTTGCAGCTCCGCGGCCGCGAGTTCCTGACCCGGGACCATATCGTCCCGCTGTCCCGCGGCGGCGACAACTCCTGGCAGAACGTGCTGACTGCTTGCTCGGCCTGCAACAACCGGAAGGGCCATCACCTGGCCAACGAGGTTGGCATGCACGCGCTGCATGCGGCGGCCGAGCCGAATCATGTCCAGCTCGTTTGGGCCGTGCGGCGCGTCACGCCGGTGCAGGCGAAGTACATCCGCATGTTCTACGGCGCGGACGTGCTGCGCGCTCTGCAATCGACTACCAGCGAAGCGACGGCGCCGGCCGCTTGAACGCAAGCGGACAAGTTGCCAACAGGCTGAAGCCCCGGCAGCTCCGGCTGCCGGGGCTTCTCTCTGCTCCGCCTGTGGCAGCGGGCGTCCGCCGTCACCGCCCCGAATCCAGCCAGTGGCGCACTTTCTCCACCAGGCGGCTGATCTCGATGGGCTTGCGGACGAAGTCGTTCGCACCCGCCTGCAGCGCCAGTTGACGCGCACCCTCCATCGCGGTCACCGCAATAATCGGGATCTCCTGCGTCGCCCGGTTCCGGCGCAGTTCGCGCGTGGCCTCGAAGCCGTCCAGCTCGGGCATCATGATGTCCATGAGAATCAGGTCGGGCTTCTGCGAAGACGCCACCGCTACCGCCTCGCTGCCGTTCATGGCCACGAGAACCCCATAGCCGCAGGCTTCCAGCAAAGCGCGGAGCGCCTCGCGGCTATCGAGATGGTCTTCCGCGATCAGGATCGTCGCGTGATTCCCGGAGCGAAGCTGCATGGTCGCCTGGATTCCGTTCACTTAGCGGGCGGCGTCACACCGGCGGGCGACTCCACCGCAACCGGAAGGGCCACCTCCAGGCAATTTTTGCGCCAAATGTGCAAGGAAAGCCGGGGGTCAGGATGCATTCGTTCGCACCGTACCGCTCACGCGGCGTCTGGATCTGGTCGCCAGGACTGCCGCCATTCCTGCTCCGCCTGCTTGCTGCGCTCCCTGGCTTCTTGCACAATGCGACCGGACTCGCCGCTCTCGACTGGCTGGGGGCCGGCAGGCGGCGCGAGGCGGTGTGTGCCGCGGATCTCGTAGGCGAAGAGCTTGGCGCGCAGGTCGCCCAGC
>JACQVE010000010.1 GCA_016209965.1 Gemmatimonadota bacterium
CCCGCAGCCGCGGGCATGGGAACGGCGGCGGCGCCGGACCAGCCCTGGGACGGGGAGCTGGCGGCCCCGATCGGCACGGAGGCGGCGCTGCTGCGCAGCCGCCTGGTGCTGGTAGGTAGCGCGGCGCTGGCCGGAGTCGCTGTGGGAGCCATTGCCGCCATGCTGGTCTCGCGCCGTTCCTGAGGAGCAAAGTTGGGAGCCGGCGCCAGCCACTCTAGGCGGCACGGCTGCCGGGGCGCGGCTCGGGCCGTGCCTTGCTGATCACCTTCTGCTTTCCTTCCCGGATGGTCTCGAGCTTCTGCACGTGCGGGTCGTCCTGCTGCATGTGGTGCCGCTGCTTGGACGCGCCCAGCGTCACGGCCTCGTCACTGGGCAAATGGCCGCGCTTGTGGGCCTCCCGTGCCTTGCGGCGGCGGTAGCGGTTGTCTCCCTCCATCTGCCTGCCCGGCATGATCGCCCCTCCTGATCCGTGCAGCTCAAGCCTGGTGCGGCGCGCGCCGACTTGCGGGCCCGCTCTCGCTTTCGAGCCAAGGGTGCAAGCGTCAATCCACCGCGGAGCCGGCCGCGGCTCGCGGAAAGCGTGGGCCTGTGGCGGGCCCGACGCCGGGCGGCGGGTGGCCTGAGGCATGGTCCGGCGCTTTGGCGAGCGACTGCCCCGCCTGCGCACGCGCGTTCCGGGGCCATCCTCCGAGGCGGTGGTCCGGCGACTCCGCGCGGTGGAATCGCCCAACCTGGTCTGCGTGGCACCCGCGCCGCCGATCGTGTGGCGCCAGGCGCGAGGCGCCAACGTGCGCGATGTCGACGGCAACATCTACATCGACTTGACGGCCGGGTTTGCGGTAGCTGCAGCCGGCCACTCGAACCGCAGGGTCGCGCGTGCCATCGGGGCGCAGGCTCGGCGACTTGCGCACGGTCTGGGCGACGTCCATCCCCCGGAGATAAAGCTGCGGCTGCTCGAGCGGCTGTCCGAGCTGGCGCCCGGGCGGCTGAAGGTGACGATCCTGGCGAGCGCGGGCGCGGAAGCCGTGGAAGTGGCGCTCAAGACGGCCTGGCTGCGGACGGGTCGCCCCGGGGTGCTGGCCTTCACCGGCGGCTATCACGGTTTGACCCTGGGGGCCCTGGCCACAACGTGGCGGCGGGAGTTTCGCGACCCGTTCCGAGCGCAGCTCTGCCCGGGTGTGCTCTTCGCTCCCTATGCCGTTCCCTACCAGGCTGGAGGAGCCGACGCTGCCCTGGCCACGGCGCTGCAGGAAACAGAGCGGCTGCTGGTGGAGGCGGCCGCCGCAGGTGCGCCCGTGGGCGCGATACTGGTCGAGCCGGTGCAAGGTAGGGGCGGGATCGTCGTGCCGGCGGCAGGGTTTCTGGCCGGCCTGCGCTCGTTCTGCGATGGGCGGGAACTGGTCCTCATCTTCGACGAGGTGTACACGGGCTTCGGCCGAACGGGGCGCTGGTTCGCCTGCGAGCACGCGGGCGTGGTGCCGGATATCCTGGTCGTGGGGAAGGCGCTGAGCGGCGCTCTGCCGTTGAGCGCCGCGGTGGGGACGCGCGAGGTCATGGAGGCCTGGCCGGCGTCCATGGGCGAGGCGATCCACACGAGCACGTTCCTGGGCAATCCCATAGCTTGCGCGGCAGCACTGGCGCACCTGGAAGAGATCGAGCGCCGCGGCCTGGTCGAGCGCGCCCGGCACCTGGGGGAATGGCTGAGTGCACGGCTGCAGACATGGAAGGAGCGCCACACGGCCGTCGGCGACGTGCGCGGGCTGGGCCTCATGCAGGGGGTGGAACTGGTCGAGCACCGCGGGACCCGCCGGCCGGCCACGGAAATGGCGGCGCGGGTGGTGCAGGCGGCGCTGGGGCGCGGCGTGCTGCTTCTGGCTGAGGGGCCTTCAGCGAACGTGCTCGCCTTCACGCCGCCGCTCGTGATCACGCGGCTTCAGCTCGAGTATGCGGTGGACGTCGTCGAGGAAGAAGTGGCGCGCGCGGCCTCGTCGTAGCGCGCGCCGTGGAGGGCTCCCTCGGGATCAGGCGGTGATCTCTTCTCCGCCGTCCACGTTGATCACATTTCCCGTCATCCAGTAGGTGTCCGGGGCCGAGAGTGCAACCAGGGCGCGTGCCACGTCCTCAGGACGGGTCAGCCGCCCGGAAGGATTGCGGGCCTGGGCGGCCTCGATGAGTCGCTCGTGGCCCGGGATCTTGCGTAGTGCGGGCGTGTCGGTCACGCCGGCGCGGATCGCGTTCACGGTGATGCCGTGCGGGACCAGTTCCACGGCGAGCTGCCGGCAATGCGACTCCAGTGCGCACTTCGCGGCACTCACCGCGCCATAGCTGGGGATGATGCGCGTCGAGCCGCCGGAGGTCATGGCGAAGATGCGGGCGCCCTCCCCCATCATGCCCCGGCGGACCAATCCCTGGGTCCAGTCTACGAGCGTGTGGGCCATGACGCGCAAGGTCATGTCCATCTGCTGCTCGTTGAGAGCGTCCTCGTGAATGAACGGGCGCAGTGTGCCGAAGGCCAGGGAATGCAGCAGGATGCCCACATCCTCGCCCGGACCGAGCGCTGCCTTCATCTCCTCGAGAGCGTTCTCGCGCCTCTCCGGGTCGGCAGCATTCATGTTGAAGAACCTCACCCGGCGGCCGCCCTCCTCGATCTGCCGCGTAACCTCCTCTACATGCGGCAGCGTGCTGCGCCGGTCCAGGTGCACCCCGAAGATGGGGTGTCCCGCGCGCGCCAGGCCGAGGGCCGTGGCTTCACCAAAGCCACTGGATGCGCCCAGGATCAGAGCCCACCGTTCTGCCATGACCGCTCCTCGGGTGGTATATTGCTGGTTGCTTCCGGGCGGCCGCAACGCGGTTCCCGGACGGCCGTAGAATTCCCTCTGGACGGAATCTGGGGTCTGGCGAGTCTAAGTTGGGACGCGCCCCCGCGAGCGGCAAGTCGGAACGGAAAAGAGACCATCGAGCATTGCCTTTTCCTGACGCAGCACGCACAATAGAGGCGCCTTTGAATCCGGCAGAGCGGTTCCTGGTCACGGGCGCCACGGGCTTTGTCGGCACGCATCTCGTGCAGGCGTTGTGCGCGGCGGGCGCATCCGTTCGCGCGCTGGTGCGGCCAACCAGCGAGGTGGCGCGGCTGGCGGAGCTGGGCGTTGAACTGGTGCCAGGCGCACTCGAAGATGGCGCGGCCCTGGCGCGGGCGGTCGAGGGTGCGGACGTCGTCCTGCACCTGGCGGCCACGACGCGTGCGCGCAACGCGCAAGGCTACTGGCGCGCGAATGCAGAAGGCACACGCGCGCTGGTGCAGGCGGTTCTGAAGGCAGCGCGGCCGCCACGGCGCCTGGTGTACCTCAGCTCGCTGGCGGCCGCAGGCCCGGCGCGGAACGGAGCGCCAATAGAGCGCCAGGATGCGCCGCGGCCGGTGAGCGCCTACGGCCGGAGCAAGCTGGAAGGGGAGTTCGCCTGTCTGGCGGCCGCGGGCGAGCGGGAGGTAGTGGTCCTGCGGGCGCCCGTGGTGTATGGCCCGCGCGACCGGGACCTGCTGCTCTTCTTCAGACTCGCGGCTCGCGGCGTGCTGCCCGTGCCAGCAGGGCCGGAGCGGACCCTCCAGCTCGTGCATGTGACCGATCTGACTGCAGCGCTGATCCTCGCGGCAACGACCGCCGCTGCGGCCGGCATCTACCACGCGGCGGATCCCCGGCCCTATGCCTGGCCGGATGTCGCGCGCTTGATGGGCCAGGCGGTGGGCCGGCGGGCGCGCACCATGCTTCTGCCCGCGGCGCTTTTCCGCGCCGCCGGCGCCGCGAGTGAGCTGGCCTCCGCGATCCGCGGGCGGCCCAGCATCTTCAACCGGGACAAGGTTCGCGAGCTACTGGCGCCAGCATGGCTCTGTGAGACGGCGGCGGCGCGCCGGGAGCTGAGGTTCGAGGCTGCGATTTCGCTGCCGGAGGGGCTTGCTGCGACCGCGGCCTGGTACCGCGCTCACGGCTGGCTGTGAATCGAGCGGCTGGCACTTCGCGGCGCGGCTGCAGCAAGGATGGTGTAGAGTTTTCCCCGCAGGAGAGCCGGATGAGCCTCTTCGAGAAGTGCGAAAGCTATACCCGGGCGCGGGAGGTGCAGGCCGCGGGCTACTACCCCTATTTCATACCCATCGAGGCTTCTTACGACACCGAGGTCATCGTACGCGGGCAGCCCAAGATCATGGTGGGCTCGAACAACTACCTCGGTCTGACCCACCACCCCAAGGTGCTCGAGGCTGCGCAAGCTGCGCTGAAGCGCTATGGCAGTGGGTGCACCGGCAGCCGTTTCCTGAATGGCACGCTCGACCTGCACGAGCAGCTCGAGGAGCGCCTGGCCCGCTTCTTGGATGCGGAGGCGGCGCTGGTCTTCAGCACGGGCTATCAGACCAACCTGGGCGTGATCGACACGCTGGTAGGGCGGGACGAGCACCTGTTTCTGGACAAGTTGAACCACGCGAGCATCGTCGATGGCGGGCGCCTCGCCCTCGGCGTGGTGCACCGCTACCCGCACGGCGACCTGCAGGCCCTCGAGCGACAGCTCGCCCGCGCGCCCGCCGACGCCGGGAAGCTGATCGTGACCGACGGCATCTTCTCGATGGAGGGCGACATCGCCGACCTGCCCGCTGTCGTGGCCCTGGCGGAGTTCTACGGCGCGCAGGTCATGGTGGACGACGCGCACGCCTTCGGCGTGCTGGGCGGGCGCGGTGGGGGCACGGCCCAGCACTTCCACCTCGAGGGCCGGGTGGACCTCATCATGGCCACGTTCTCGAAGTCGCTGGCCTCGATCGGCGGCGTGATCGCCGGCCCGGAGCTGGTGATCCATTACGTCAAGCACCACGCGCGCTCCTTGATCTTCAGCGCCAGCATGCCGCCGGCGTCCGTGGCCACGGTGCTGGCCGCGCTGGAGGTGATCGAAACGGAGCCGGAGCGCCGAGAGGCGTTGTGGCGCAACACGCGACGCATGCAGGAGGGGTTGAGGAGCCTGGGTTACGACATTGGCCGGAGTGAGACGCCCGTCATCCCGGTGCTCATCGGCGACCTGGAGAAGATGCTGGTCTTCTGGAAGGCGCTTTTCGACGCGGGCGTGTTCACCAACCCGGTGACGCCGCCGGCCGTCCCCGACAACTCGTGCCGGCTGCGCATCTCGCTCATGGCGACGCACACGGACGACCACATCGACTTCGTGCTGGACGCCTTCGCGAAAGTGGGACGGCAAATGGCGACCATATGAGTCGCGGCGGCGCCGCAGCGGGCGGGGTGGGTATCCACCCCGTTCGCGGCCGCCGGGATCTGAGCGAATTCCTGAGGCTGCCATGGCGTATTTATCGGGGCGATCGAGCGTGGGTGCCGCCTTTGCTGGGAGAGCAGAAGAAGCTGCTGAACCGCCGGCGCCACCCGTTCCACAAGCACGCTGAAGTCGAGTATTTCCTGGCCCGCCGCGGCCGGGAGGTGGTGGGGCGGATCGCGGCCATCGTCAACCACCGGCACGTGGAGTTTCACGCCGAAGCTGCAGGCTTCTTCGGTTTCCTGGAAAGCGTAGAGGACGGCGAGGTTTCGAGCTCGCTGCTGGCGGCGGCGGAGTCGTGGGTCGCGTCGCGGGGGATGGAGTGCATCCGCGGGCCCATGAACTTCTCGACCAATGAGGAGTGCGGTCTCCTGGTAGCCGGCTTCGAGCACCCGCCCATGGTGATGATGATGCACAACCCGCCGTACTATTCGGCGTTGCTGGAGTCAGCGGGGTACTCGAAGTGCAAGGATCTGCTGGCGTACTTCCTGGATGATCCGAACCCACCGGAGCGGCTGGTGCGCGGTGCTGCGCGGCTGGAGGAGGCTGGCGGGATCCGGGTGCGTCCGATCCGGCTGCGGCGGTTCCGGGAGGAAGTGGCGCTGATCCAGGAAATCTACAATTCGGCATGGGAGCGGAACTGGGGCTTCGTGCCTATGACGGCGGACGAATTCCAGGAACTGGCGCGCCAGCTCCGGCCGGTGGTGAATCCCAACCTCTGCCTGATCGCGGAGGTGCGCGGTGAGCCGGTGGGGTTCGCACTGGCGCTGCCCGATCTGAACCAGGCGCTGCATCGCATAAACGGCCGGTTATTTCCGCTGGGACTGCTGAAAATCTTGTGGTACGCGCGGAAGATTGATGCCGCGCGTATTATCACCCTGGGCCTCAAGCCCGGCTTCCGGCGGCTGGGGCTGGATGCGCTGCTGTACCTGCGCCTCTACCAGGACGGCGTGAAGGCGGGGTATGTTCGGGGCGAGTGTTCCTGGATCCTGGAGGACAACTGGGAGATGCGCCGGGCACTGGAGCGGATGGGTGGGCGGGTATACAAGACCTACCGGATCTACGAGAAGCGCTTCTAGTGGCTTGCCTGCGGCGTAGCCCAGTGGCTACGCCTCCGTGGCGCGCGTTGCCAGCGGGGCGGCTGGGCGGCCTCGGTGGGTGGGCGTACTTGTGAACTCGACCACTGTAGCCAGGAGTGCGACGGAGCGGCTTTTCGCGGCCTACGCCCTGCTCTCGGCCCTGGCGCTGGCTTTCCCCCGTCGTCCGCTCTACGCAGCCCTGCTCGCCGCCCTGCACGTGGCGGCCGCAGCAGTCCTGCTTCGAGCCTCTTTGGCGGTGCCGGGCGCGCGCCGGCGGCCAGTCAGCCCGGCGGCTGCCTGGCTGCGCGATTGGTACCCGCTGCTGCTGATTCCCGCGCTCTACACTGAGCTGGCCGTGCTCAACCGGGCCGTGCACGGAGGCCGCTATTTCGACCCGCTCTTGCAGCGCTGGGAGATGGCGGTGTTCGGGGGGCAGCCGAGTCGAGGCCTGGCTGCTGCGGCGCCACACCTCTGGCTTTCCGAGGCCTTACACGGCGCGTATCTCTCCTACTACATCATTATTTACGGCCCGCCGCTGCTCCTGTACCTTCGTGGCCGCCGGGCCGAGTTCCGGCAAGTAGTTTTCGCCCTGATGCTGACCTTCTTCGTGCATTACGCGTTCTTCATCTACTTTCCTGTGCAGGGCCCGCGCTACCTCTTCCCCGCGCCGGCCGGTGAGATGGCCCGCGGCTGGCTGTACCGTCTCTCGCATTTCCTGCTGGAGGCGGGCTCGAGCCAGGGTGCCGCCTTTCCCTCCTCTCACGTGGCCGTGGCCGCAGCTCAGACGTGGCTCTCGGCGCGCTATCTGCCCAGGCTTGCTCCCTGGGTCGGCGTGCTGACGCTGGGGCTGGCACTGGGCGCGGTGTACGGTGGGTTTCACTACGCGACCGATGCGGCGGCAGGACTCCTTCTCGGCGTGCTGCTGGCGGCGGCCGCGCCGGCGGCAGCCGGACTGTTGACCGGGCGCGCCGAGCCGCTGGAGCGGCCGGCGGGGGGATCGTATTACGCCGGACCTCTGAGTCGGGACACTAGGGCGTGAGCATGCGGGCCGAGTTGCGGAGAATCGCCGCCGGCATTCCGCTGCTTGCGGCTGCCGTAGTCTGGCTGGCCGCGCCGGAGCTTGCCTGGCCGGCGCGAGCACTCACCACGTTCCTGTTGGCCATCCTGCCCGGCCTCATTCTGGCGCAGGTTCAGGTTGCTGCCGAGATTCCCGAGCGCCTGCCCCGCGCCGCCATCTACCTGAGCTCGGCGGCCGCGCTGTGGATCCTGACTGGCCTGGCCGTAGCCGCCGCGCTTGCCAGCGGATACACGGCGCAAACGCTGGGACTGAGGCGCCTGGACTGGCCGGCGACGCTGGGGTGGAGTTGCGCCATACTCGCCGGAGGCATGGGGCTGCTGGTGGCTGGCCGCGTGCTGCGACTCCCGGAGAGCGCATTGCTGCGCCACCTGCTGCCTCGCAGTCGGTTGGAGCGGCTGGCTTTCGTGGGGCTGTCTGTCTCAGCGGGTGTTGGCGAAGAGCTGGTTTTCCGAGGGTTCGCCATTCCCGCCATCCAGACGGCTTCCGCGTCCTGGCTGCTCGCGTTGCTGCTCAGCTCGGGCGTCTTCGGCTTGCTGCATGCGTATCAGGGGGCGGCAGGCGCAGTGCGCGCCGGCATCCTCGGGTTGCTGCTAGCCATCCCGTTCAAGCTCTCGGGGAGTCTCTTGCCCTCCATGATCGGCCATACGGCGCTGGATCTCCTCGCCGGACTGTGGCTGGCCGATTGGCTGCTGCGGCGGTAGGGGCGAACCACTAGCTGAGGGGAGGCGGCGACAGGTGAGCAAGGCGGTCAGGCGCTGCGACTGGGTGGGCGAGCACCCGCTGAGTGTGGCGTATCACGACACCGAGTGGGGCGTGCCGGAGCACGGGGATCAGAAGCTCTTCGAGCACCTGATCCTGGACGGCGCTCAGGCGGGGCTGAGCTGGTTCACGATCCTGAGCAAGCGGGCAGCCTACCGCGCCGCCTTCGAGGGGTTCGATCCCGAACGGATAGCCCGCTTCGAGGCCGGAAGAGTGGTGGAGCTGCTGCGTAACCCCGGAATCGTGCGCAACCGGCAGAAAATCGAATCCACGGTCACGAACGCCCGTGCCTTGCTGCGCCTGCAGGACGAGCTGGGCAGTTTTGCCCATTTCCTCTGGCACTTCGTCGGGGGTCGGCCGCGCCGGAACGCGTGGCGGGCGCTGGCGGAACTCCCGGCCCGCACGCCGGAGTCAGAGGCGATGAGCAGGGCGCTGCTGCAAAGGGGGTTTCGCTTCGTCGGCCCTACCATTTGCTACGCTTTCATGCAGGCCACCGGCATGGTCAATGATCACCTGGTGGACTGCTTCCGCTACCACGAGGTCGGCCAGGGCATCACCGGTTAACCCTCCCAGACGCGCCGCAGACGGCTCTGAACCAGGTGATTGGCCATTTCCCGGCCGCCCGGGTAATGCCAGAGGTCGAGGACTAGCTGCAGGTCACTTACCACCGGCACGGGCAGGTCCGTGCGCAGATCCCGCCAGACCGAATGCTTGTAGTAGGGAAAGAGGACGTGGAAACTTCCATCGTCCGCGGGGCGCCAGCCGTTGCGCTGGGCGATCTCGGAGATGTCCAGCCCACTCAGCTCGACATAGACGTGGACCGCGCCCCACTGCAGCTCCGGAGCTACCAACCAGGCACCCGTTGGCAGGGTCAGCCCCCAGCGGCTCACGTCCGAGAGATCGTTGCGGATTCGGGCAAGGATCTCCTGGATGCCATTTCCCGGGGGCTCGAAGGTGTGACGCGTGTTACGCCCCCAATCGTAGGCGTTTGCCCAGCGCCGGACGAGCGTCATGGGGTCGCTTACCACCACGCGAGCCGTGCGGCCGGCCCGCCGCAGGGAGACGAGACCCTGGCGCTCGAGCTGGCGAGCGGTTCGCGACGCCGTCGAGGGCGTAACCGAGGCCGCAGCAGCCAGCTCCCGCACTCCCCACCCCCGCGCCACGGGATGCGTGAGCAGTACCCGAACCACCTGGGAGCTGCGGTCCGCGAACGGATCGATCAGGCGGCTCGTCGAGCTGAGCGCCGGCACCGGCTTCAGGTCCGAGCGGTCCACAATCAGATAGGGCAGGTCCAGATGCACGGCGCCGGCCAGGTCCACAAAGCAGGCGTGCGATTCCCGTAGCTCCTGACGCAGGCCATCCGATGCGTTGCGCAATACCCACATGCGCCGGTAGTAGCGCGATTGCCAGGAAGCGGCTTTCTTCGCCTCCGACTCCTCCGCACGACGCTTCCAGGGGACCAGCCGAAACCGCTCGTGCTGCCCGCCGCGCGTCCGCACTTCCAGCGCGCTGCCCGCGTCCTCCGACGGGAGCGGCACCTTCCTGATAATAGCCTTTCCGCCCAGCGCCTTTTCCAGCAGCGCCAGGGCCTGCTTGTCGAACATGATGCGCCGCGCCTGCAGGTGTTGCCTTGTACCGCGGATTTGCATCGTAGTGCAACAAGATGGGCCAAGGGCAACAGCGAGGCAAGGCGCGTGGCGGCTCCCGCGTGGCGGCTCCCGGGCGGGCGTGGGAGGTGGTTCGTGGTCGCGGGGGCGCGACCGGAGCGGCACGCCGGAAGTTTTTTGCCGAAGGCGCACAATTGTGTTGTTTGGCTGGTGCGCCGGCGGGTTTCTGGGCGCCGGCTTCTGGAAGGGTATGCCGAGAAAGGGACAGATTTATTGAGATCGTGTGGAGGGGCGGGCCTGGCTCTGCATTGGGGTGCGGCGCTGGCTGGCTGGCCGGCGGGCGGAACGCGGCTTGCGGGGCGAGTGTTAGGGATGGGGGATCGCTTCGGGGAAAGTGACGGGTCCCGGTTGGCAGGAGGCGGTTGGCCGCCGGGCCGGAGGGTTGCGCAGTGCTGCTGCCCTGTAGCTTCGAGGAGGTTTCGGCGTTGCGTTCGGGTGCCGGGGGGGCGCTGGCAGTAGTTCCCTGGCAGGGGGTGACGGTGCTTGCGGCGCCGGAGGTCATAGCGGACACGGAGGCGCTGCTGCCGCGGCTGGAGTCACAATTGAGTGTGACGACGCTGGCGGAGCTGCAGGGTCTGCGGCGGGTGGTGGAGTTCGTGGTAGCGCATCTAAAGGAGCGCATGGATGCGGTGATCCTGGAGCAGTACGTGGGGGCGGAGGAGGCGGTGACTGCGTACTTCGATTATGCGTATGTTTTGACGGTTTACGAACGGATTCAGCGCATGGGCCAGGAGATGGCCGCGCTGATCGAGCTGATGACCGGTCGCCCGCCCACCACAGAATCTGCGCGGCGGATCACCTTCCCTGACTGACCAACTCCGAACGCATCACTACCGCCTCACCGCGGGCGACCGGTCGGAAGTCGGCTGAGCGGACATTGTGGCGGAGGAGTGTGGGCCCGGTCGAGAGGACCGGGCCCCAGTTTTTGTGGGCAGGAAGTACCCGGCTCGGGTTGCGGGTGCTAACGCAAGCTGATACGGCGGGTGGTACGGAGCGTGAGGTCGGCGCCGGCGGGGAGAGCGGCTTCGACGTCACCCACGCCGAGGGAGATAATCGTTCCGGCAGCTGCGCCGATTGCGCCGCCGAGCAAGACAGCCTTCAGGTCCCCGCCGATGATGGCTCCCAGCGCGGCGCCCGCCGCGGCGCCGACGGCCGCCCGTGCCGCGATCTCCTCCTCTTCCTCGCGCGTCGGCTTCAGCTATCTGCGTTACCTGCTGGACAAGTACAAGGGGAACGTGCGGCTGGCGCTGAGCGCCTACAATCGTGGTCCTGGCACGGTAGACCGGCTGCTGCGCCGGGGCGTAACCCGGAGAACGGGTACGCGGACCGGGTGTTGGAGAGCTGAACTCAATTCCCTGCAACTCTTCGCTCCTCACTTCCCTACCCCCGACGGGGGTGGTTCAGCTTGCCTCGGCCTCGGCGAGGCGGCGGCCGCCGAGGTGGCGGTCGAAGAGTTCGAGGACGCGCCGGTACTCGTCGGCCCAGGATGCCGGTTCCGCGAAGCTGTGGTCCTCGGCCGGGTAGACGGCCAGCTCCCAGTTGGTTTTGCCCAGCTCGATGAGCCGCTGGGCGAGGCGGACCACATCCTGGAAGTGGACGTTGACATCGACCATGCCGTGGGCGATGAGCAGCGGGTCCTGCAAGCCTTCGGCGAAGTAGATAGGCGAGGAGCGGCGGTAGGCCTCGTCGTCCTCGTGAGGCAGGTTCAGGATGCGGCGGGTGTACCAGTGGTTATAATGCGCCCAATCGGTGACGGCCCTGAGGGCGGCGCCCGCGGCAAAGCTTTCCGGCTGGGTGAAGAGCGCCATCAGGGTGATGAAGCCGCCGTAGGATCCGCCGTAGATGCCGATGCGTGCGGCGTCCACCTTCTCCTGCTGGGCGAGGTAGCGGGCGCCGTCGACCTGGTCGGTCAGGTCTTTGCCGCCCATGTGGCGGTAGATGGC
>JACQVE010000011.1 GCA_016209965.1 Gemmatimonadota bacterium
CTTCCAGCCCGCGCCCCTGCTGCGCGAGCGGGCAGTGGCCGGCCGCGGCTTCTACGACTAGCGCGGCCGGGCCGACCACCAGACAGGGCCCGGGTCAGAGCTGATCGCATGCCGCCGCCCGAGGTCCGCATCCACTACCACCGGCTGCCGCAGCGCCAGGAGCTGTTCGTGCAGCAGCTCGTCCACCGCTCGGCCGACGTCGTGATCACCTACCAGCCGGCGACGCCGCTGGCACGCCCGCTCCAGGTGCAGGGGCAGGTAGTGCTCGAGGAGGGGTCGCCCGCTGTCTGGTTCACGTTCCCGGGCGCCTGGCACGACATTGGCCGGTTCCACCACGCCGACGGCCGCTTCACTGGTATCTACACCAATATCCTTACGCCGCCCAGATTCCACGGCCCGCTGAGCTGGGAGACGACCGACCTGTTCCTGGATGTCTGGCAGGGGGCAGGCGGCCCGCCAGCCTTGCTGGACGTGGCGGAGCTGGCGCAGGCGCTGGACGCAGGGTGGATCGATCCCGAGCTGGCCGCTATGGCGCAGGCCGAAGCGGAACGCGTGCTCGAGCGCGCAGCGCGGCGCGCCTGGCCGCCGGCCGCCGTGCGCGAATGGGACCTGCCTCGCGTGCTGCGCACGATTGCGCCGGAGCCCTGACGGCCATGTTGGGCACGGCACCACTGCCGCCCGGGTGGTGTAGTCACGCGAGTTGAACGCCGCTGTGGGCTAGTGGTAAGTGGTCGAGTTCGTAAGTACGGCCACGAATGCGGCCGTATTTGCGGATTCGACCACTAAATCACAAGTCCTGACTCCTGAGACGCTGTACCAGCCGGTCCACGGAAAGCGCGCACTGGATGATGTTGCCCATGCACTGTAGCGGAGGAGGCAGGCGTACGGCCGTGCGGCGACGCGCCACAACCGTGCTGCTGGGCTGCGCCAGCCTGCTCTGGGCGCCGCCGGCCGCGCGCGCGCAGCGCGCCGGGGACATGGTCATGGAGCGTGCGGCTGCGAGCCGCGCCCGAGGCGTGCAGAATGCGCCGCTCCTGGTCTACGAGATCGCGGACTTCCAGTGCCCTTACTGCGCCCGCTTCTCGAAGGAGATTTTCCCGCTGCTGGATAGCGCCTATGTCCGACCGGGCCGAGTGCAGTGGGTATTCGTGAACCTGCCCCTGCCTGCGCATCGCCATGCCTGGGCAGCCGCCGAAGCAGCGCTCTGCGCCGGGGGCCTGGCCGACCGCTTCTGGGCACTGCACGACCGGCTCTTCGCCGCACAGGGCGAGTGGGCCATGTCAGCCGAGCCGATCCCGCATTTTCTCCGCTATGCCCGTGAGGCAGGCGTGCCCGTGGACACCTTCCAGGCCTGCATCCTGGAAGACGCCGTAGCGCCACTACTGCTCAGTGACGTCCTCTTCTCCGCCGCTTCACGGGTAGGGGGCACCCCCACCTTCATCGTCGGAGAAGGGCAGGTCGTGGTCGGCCTCAAGGCCTTCGAAGAGTGGAAGGAACTGCTGGAAAAGGCGTTGCAGGCGAAGAAGACACCGAGCCGCTAGAGCTACGACTCCTCCACCGGCTCTGGATAGGCAGCCACGAGACGCCGCGGATCCACGTAGATCTCGCCCGTTATGGCAGGGTCCTCCCGGATGGCATCGATCAGCCGCTCGTAGCGGTCCAGCACCTCGGCGGGCAGCCGGACCACGACATTGTGGAAGTTGCCCCGGTCCGCGAAGACCAGGCGCACGGCCACGCGGCTGTCAGGCATGCTCGCGCCGCAACCTGGGAAGCTCGGCCAGGCTGAGGCCGAAGATCAACGCAGCGAGCGCGGCCGAAACGAGGCACCAGCGGCACCAGGCGTGGATGATGAAGGCCTCGAGCGCGGTCAGGTAGGCGGAGAAGCCGAAGGCGGCAGCGCCAAAGCTAAGGAGCAAGAAGGAAAGCGAGCGCTTGCTCTGCAGCCGGGGCTGCAGCCCAGCCAGGGCGAGGCCAAGCAACAGGGCGTAGCCGCCAACCCCCCAGGCGGGCACCGGCACGCCGAGGAACACCGCCCAGCGCGAGGTCTGAACCGTCTCGCAGCCGCCCACGCCGCACGCCAGCGCGCCGACGTAGCCAAGCTTGTAAAGCAGCAGGTAGCCGGAAAGAAAGACGCCCAGGAGCGCGAGCACGGCAATGCCCATGCGGCTCGCGGGCGGCGCTGCGCCTTCCCCTCCCGCACCGGACCGCAGGCCCTGATCCTGCACGCCGCACGACGGCGGCGCCGCCGCCTCGAAGGCGCCCGTGCCCCGCGCACCCCGCCGGCCCGCCGCAGCGGCACCGGTTCCGCTCACGCGCCCATCTCCTGATCGATGACTTCCTTCAGCTCACGATAGTTCAGCGCGTTGCCGATCCGCCTGCCGTTCACGATCACCCAGGGCGTGGCGCTCACCCCCAACTCGAGCCCCAGCAAACGGTTGGCACTCACCAGCTCGGCATGCCGGTCGCTCTCCAGGCAGCGCTCGAACTCCGCCGCGTCCAGCCCCAGCTCGCTGGCATACCCCCTGAACCGGCCCACCGGGCTGCCCTCCGCGCTCCCCCACTCCGACAGACGGCCGAACAGCAGGGCTTGATACTCCCAGAACTTTCCCGCCTCGCCGGCACAACGCGCCGCCCGCGCCGCCAGGAACGAATGCTTGTGCTCGCCGCCCAGCGGGAAATCGTAGTAGACGATCTGCAGCTTGCCGGCTTGCACGTAGTTCGTCTCCAGCAGCGGCTGCACCTGCGCCGCGAACTGGCCGCAGTACGGGCACATGTAGTCACTGAACACGACCAGCTTGACGGGCGCGTTCGCCGGCCCCTTCACCATCCCCTGCGCCTTCTCGTACAGCACGCGGGGATCCTGAATGGCCAGCTCGACCGGCTCGACAGCCGTACCCGCCCCGCGGCTAAGGACCACGTAGGCCAGCGCCCCCACTCCCACCAGGGCGAGGGCGCCGAGCACCAGGTAGAAGGTGCGCAGCGTCCCGCTCGAGGCCGCCTTCTTGTTCCGCGCCGCCACGTCTATCTCCTTGTCATGGAAAAAGATGCGCCAGGGCACTGCCGCCGCGCCGCCCGCTTAAAGATGGAGCAATGGGAGAACCGCGACAAGTGGCGCGCTGACGAGCCACAGGGGGGCGCGGCGTTACGGCTCGGCGGGGCCGGGGATCACCAGTACGGCGCAGGGCGTGCGACGCAGAACGGCTTCCGTGGTCGAGCCGAGTAGCAGGCGCTCGTGGCCGTTGCCGCGTCCGCCGGCGGGATCGAGCTTCTACGGGATTGACAGCAGCCAGTCCGCCACCCGCGCCGTAGCGGCCAGATCGGAGACCACTCGATCGGCGCCCGCGGCGCTGAGCGTCGCC
>JACQVE010000012.1 GCA_016209965.1 Gemmatimonadota bacterium
AACTATGCCGCCGCGATGAGCGCGCTCGAGCAGTCCCTGCGCAGCCGCTCCGGCTCGATGGTCTATCTCGATGTCGAGCCGCTGCTCGACCCGCTGCGCGGCGATCCGCGCTTCGAGCGGCTCCGCCGCATGGCCGGCCGCAGCGCCGAATAGCACAGCGGTGCCGGCACACGCCGGGGCCCCTTGCCTGCCCTCCCCAAACCCCGGGACCTGGCCGTGACCATGCTCTGGGCACTTCTGGTCGCGTACGGCGTGCTGGCGCTCCTCGCCCTCCTGTGGTCGGAACGCCTCATATTCCAGCCGCCGCCCGCCAGCTACGGCCCGGCCCCAGACCTCTTGAGCCTCACCACCAGCGACGGGGTCGCGCTCGCGGCGCTGTACCTCCCCAACCCCGACGGGCGCTACACGCTCCTCTACAGCCACGGCAATGCCGAAGACCTGGGCGATGCGCGGCCGGGCCTCGAGGCGCTGCGCGACCTGGGCTTCGCCGTCTTCGCCTACGACTACCGCGGCTACGGCCGGAGCAGCGGCCGCGCCTCCGAGGCCGGGGTCTACCGGGATGTCGAAGCGGCCTACCAGTACCTGACCGGCCCGCTGGCGGTGCTCCCCGAGCGGATCATACTCCACGGCATTTCCGTGGGGAGCGGGCCGGCGGTGGAGCTGGCAACCCGGCGGCCCGTCGCCGGGCTCATCCTGGAAGGCGCCTTCGCCAGCGCCTTCACTGTGCTTACGCGCGTGCCCCTCTTCCCTTTCGACCGCTTCCGCAACCTTCGGAAGCTGGGCCGCGTGCACTGCCCCGTGCTGGTCATCCACGGCACGGCCGACGAGGTCATCCCCTTCGCCCACGGCCGGAAGCTGTTCGCCGGCGCACAGGCGCCCAAGCAGCACCTGTGGGTCCGCGGCGCCCGCCACAACGACCTGCGCCTGGTGGCCGGAGAGAGGTACGGCCGAGCCCTCCAGGAATTCGAGGCGACGCTGCCGGCCCCAACCAGCGGTTACTAACCCGGGGCTTGCCGGCGAGCGTCGCCGACCGGGCCAGGTTCCCCCTGCTTCCCAAGCGGTTTACTCCCCCGGCGCCGCAGGCGCCGCAGGCGCCGGCTCCCGCTCGGCGGCGCGCTGCGCAGGTTCTTCCGGACGACGAGTGATATGGCTCGACCGTCGCGCCGCCGAGCTTCATGGCGGTCTTCGCTTTACGCTGCGCCACCAGCCGATCGGCGAGCGAGACCTGCTCATCGCCGCCATCGCAATCGCGAACGACATCAGGCTGGTGACGGCTAACACAGGCGAGTTCCGGCGCGTCCCCGGCCTCCGCGTGGAGGACTGGCGCCGCTGACACCGCTCCCTGAACGGCGGCGAGGACTCCTAGCGTGTCATGGGATCCTCTCGGTAAAGGGTTGAGAGGATCAGACAGCGCGCTGCCAGATTGATCAATCACACGGCGTTGAGAACCGGCTGGTGGACTCGCAGTGCTATCCGCCGAAGGCGGATTGAGTTCAACAGGCGGCTGCACTTGTCGGCGGCCGCGGTAGTATCTGCACTGATCGAAACGACCTCGCGCGGCCGCCGCAAGTGAGCCGCAAGGCGTTAGAAAGTGCGGCGAGCGTTGCGCATGTAGTCAGCCGGAGGTACTACGAGAATACCAGCGATCCGCTTGTGAAAATAGGGGCCAAAGTGCTGGAGATCACCAGTGATCAGATGCGTGGCTTCCGCGGCGATCGCTCCACCAATGATTGGCCAGTCTTTGTCCGGCAGCGTGACGCCTTGGCGAACTGACTCGGGGACAGTACCCGTCTGCACGAGCTGTACTGGCCCGAGTAGCTGTTGTAGCCGCTCTCTTTGCTCTCCCGTCGATAGGTTTCTCTCCGCCTCCTCCACCGCGTACGGTGACGTTGAGAGCGCTACGTTCTCCAGCGACCACAGAGCGCCGACTCCGGCGCCCTGGCGGTATGCCGCCGAGAAGAGCACGTTGGCGTCCAAGAAAAGACGGTCCACCGGTTCGGTGAGCTACGGACGATGGTGGTCTATCGAATCGGGATCGAGGCCCAGCTTCCGCACCTCATTCCGAGCCCGGGCATAGTCATCATCATCCACGGCGTTGGAAAGCAGGAACTCGGCGCGCCGTTCGGCGGAGTACATCTCGATGGGTACCGTGACGGCGGGCCGGATGAGGATACCCTCCTCCGTCTCCTCAGCGATGACCGTGCACCCCTCGGTAAGGCCGAACCGGCGCCGCAGCCGCGCGGGGATGACGAGGGTTCCCCTCTTACCGACCCGACCAGATTCAGAAATCGGCATGCCATCTCCTCCTTCATGCTCTCAGAATATCAGACATCCGGGCAGCCTCGTCAAGGGCTTGTCCCGGATCCAGGAGCCGTCGGCGAGGGGAAGGCCCCACACCGCGGCCTCGTGGGTCTGGGCGCTAGTGCGCTTGCATGGTCAGCTTCGCTGGATCGTAGCGCTCTGCTTTCTTCCAGAGCCGGAGCGTGACCGCCGCCAGCTTGCGGGTGAGGGTCACGCGGGCGAGTTCCTCGTCCATGCCGCGAGCGATCATGGCATGATAGAAGTCCGCGCGGCCACCGCCGCCACGGGACGTCCGGGCCCCCTTTCAGAGCCGTTGCATCACCCGCGTGGCGTCTTCGACCAGACTTCCGATAGCTTCGGGTGAGGTCGTTGAGCGCGGCCCGTTGGGGGCTGCCGTGATAGACGGAGCGCAACGCGCCGCGGCGGAGCCGGTCGGAGAGCTCGTCGGCATCGACCCGGTCGCCCTTGTTTCCCTGGCGGCGCTCCCCGCGGCGATCGCAGACCACCACCCGGTGCACGAGTGGGACCAGGAGGTCGTGGAGCCACTGCGCCTGTGTCCCCTCCTCAAAGGCCACGTGCATGGAGCCGCGCATGCCCCGCAAGAACTCCACGATTGCCGCCTCCTTCCCCCTTTACGTGGCAACGGCGGAAGACATGGTGTTGGCGAAGTTGGAATGGGCCAAGCTCGGTGAATCAGGAGCTGCTGGTCCTCCCCGCGAACCGCCGCGCCGAAGTTCGGGATGCCCTCGAACGGCACTTGCGTCACGAGCCCACCCGCGTGAGCAAGAGCCGCATCAAGGCCCTGCGCGGGCTGAGTCAACCGCAGTTTCGACTCCGGGTCGGGGAAACCAGGGTGTTCTATGACGTCACGGCCGAAGTCGTCGAAGTCCAAATAGCCTTTAGCCGGACTTCGCTCACCCTGAGTGCTTGCCGCAGGCCTGCCGCTAGGGTTATACTGATGGTATGAAGACGGCTGTCTCGCTGCCAGACGATCTGTTCCGCGCCGCGGAGCGCCAGGCGAAGCGGATGCGGAAGTCCCGCAGCCAACTCTACGCGGAAGCGCTGGCCGAGTATCTGGCACGCCATGTCCCCGACGAGGTCACGGACGCCATGAACCGCGTGCTCGAGCGACTCGGTGAGCCCGGCCCCGAGCCGTTCCTCGCCGGGGCGGCGCGGCGGGTGCTTGAGCGCACCGAGTGGTAGAGGTCGCGCAAGGGGAGGTCTGGTGGGCGGAGCTTCCCGAGCCCGCAGGGTCCGGTCCCGGATTTCGGCGGCCCGTGGTCGTGGTTCAGGGCAACTCCTTCAATCGCAGCCGGATCGCGACAGTCGTGTGCGTGCCCCTTACCAGCAACCTGACCTGGGCGGACGCCCCGGGGAACACGCTCCTTCCGGCGAAGGCCACGGGCTTGCCCAAGGACTCGGTGGCGAATGCGTCGCAGATCATCACCATCGATCGGTCCTTTCTCACCGAGCGCGTTGGGCGACTGGCGCCGAAGCAGTTCGCCCAGGTTCTGCACGGCGTCGATGTGGTCCTCGGTCGATGAGCCGGCTAACCGGGCGATGAAGCGGACGGACTTCGCCCGCCCTTATCGCCGGGCCGTTAGCCGGAGGCGAGCAAAGATATGTTACGACCTCGCAGGCTCCGCCCGGCGCGAGCGGGCCCCCGGCGGGGACTAACGAGATACCCACCGCGAGCCCGCCGCCGCCGCGTCGCCTACAGGTTCTGACAAACCGTCTGGCTCGAGGTGCGGTCCGTCGCCCCATCCATGCTGGCCACACCCCGCTCGATCGAGACCGTGTAGCCGCCACCCACCGTGCCCGGCGAGCGGAACGTGATCGTCCCGTTCTGATCCGTGCGGTACCACGGCTTCGCCAGCTCACGCAGCAGATCCTTGGTCTGCGTGTGCACGTGGCCGAACGTGTTGCTCGCGCCCAGCGAGAAGGTCACCCACTCCGGGTTGAGCAACTGGATGTAGCTCCGCTTGATGCCGTTGCAGCTCCCGTGGTGATCCCCCTTCAGCACGTTCACCCTCATCCCCGGGCTCAAGTCGTAGTCCGCGCCCAGGTCGAACCAGTCGATCTCCTCGTGCTCGGCATCGCCCGCAAACCACATGGTGAACGACGCCGAGTCTGGACCCACCAGCTTCACCGCCGCGGACCGGTTGTTCGGCGTGCTCCCCGCCGGGTTCGGCCGCAGGATGTGCAGCTTGGCGCCGCCGTTCAGCGTGAACGTACACGAGGGCGAGCCGCTGCCGCACGGATCGTCCGTGTCCCGGTAGATCAGCTCGCCGCGCGCGGCCCGCGCATTGATCGAGTCCCGCAGCGAGGCCAGCGTCACCGCGTCCGAGGCATCCTTGTTCTCGAACACGTACCCGATCGTGATGCCCCGCGCCGTCTTGAACAGTTCGCGCAGCCCACTGTAGTGGTCGAAATGGGCGTGTGAGATGATCACGAAATCCACCGTCGTGTTCTGCACCCCCAGCGCGTCCAGGTGCTGCCGGAAAACAGCCGTATCCGGCCCGCCATCAATGAACACCCTGGATGTGCCGTTCGTGATGTAGTTGCCATCGCCCTGACCGATGTCCAGCACCCGCACCACCACCTCGCCGACCGACGGCGGGCCAATGAACCCATCGTTCTGCGCGCCCGGCGTGCCCTTGTCCCCAGCGCCAAAGACCGAGGTGGCCGTGTGCCAGTTGGCACCCTTGACGTCCGTGTTATCGGCGGTGGGATCGCTCACGCCGCGCGTGGCCCCCGTGGGCATGGCGGTCGCCCAAGCGACGGAGTCCACCGTCGCACCCGAGGGGTCACGCAGCGCCAGCCAGTCGGAGGCGTTGGCCAGCGTGAGCCCGGTGCCGTACACGTAGTTCAGGGTGACGCCGCCGTTCACCCCCGTGCTGCCGTTGCGCCCCAGCACCGCGTAGCCACCGGCCGGCACGACCACCGACGCACTGATCACGTGCGCCGCGTCGTTGTTCGAGACGATGATCCACCCCTGCAGATCGCCCGCGCCGGTGCCCAGGTTGTGTACCTCGAACCACTCGCCCGCATCGTCCGTTGCCGCCGCGGGGTCGGCCATCACTTCGTTGATCACGAGCTGCACCGTGCCTCCGCCGCCCGAGGTCACCGTTAGCGCCGCCTCGCCGAACACGCCATTGGGCGCCGTGGCCCGGATCTGCGCCGTGCCCGCCGACTGGCCGTCGGCCAGGCCGCTGGCATCCACCGTGGCGACCACCGTGTTCGAGCTGGTCCAGGAGAAGGTGGTCGCCACCGGGTTGCCGTTCGCGTCCGTGGCGCTGGCCGTGAACTGCTGCGTGCCGCCCACGGCGATGCTCGCCGACGCCGGGGTCACCGTGACCGTCGCAACCGCCGCCACAAAGCCGTCATTCTGCGCGCCCGGCGTGCCCTTGTCCCCCTTGCCGAACACCGATGTGGCCGTATGCCAGTTGCTGCCGTTCACGTTGACGTTGTCCACCCAGGGATCGCTCACACCCCGCGTCGCACCGGTCGGCATGGCTGTGGCCCATGCCACCGAGTCCACCGTCAGACCGGCCGCGTCCCGCAAGACGATCCAGTCCGCGGCGTTGGCCAGCACAATGCCCGCCCCGTACACGTAGCTCGCGGTCACGCCGCCGTTCCGCTTCTTGTTGCCGTCCTTGGCAAGCACCGCATAGCCGCCGGCGGCCACGGTGACCGATGTGGCAATCGTATGCGCGGCATCGTTGTTCGATACGATCTGCCAACCCTGCAGATTCACCGAGGCCGAGCCGGTGTTGTGGACTTCGATCCACTCGCCATTGTCATCCGACGAGGCGCTCGGGTCCGCCATCACCTCGTTGATCAGAATCCCGCCAGCCGCGGCCACGGCCGCGGCCAGCGCCGCATCCGGCTCCGCCGCAGTGGGAGGCGGCTCCAGGCACGCGGCCGGCAGCAGCGGCACCAGCCAGACAAGAGGGAACCAGAGCCGCCGCTGTCCGCCACCGCCCGATGCCAGCCAGCGAGATGAGAGAGGGGAGGCTGCTTTAAGGTAAGGCGAAGGGGACAGCACCGGCACAGCAGCTCCGTTCCGCATGGTCCCTCCCGGGAGACGGGTCACCCTGGCGCCGGCGTAGCGCCCGCGCCCACTCGAGGCCCTCGCGCCTCGCGTCCCGTGTGAACGAGCCCCTGGCCCGTTCCGCCATGCCTGTGCTGGGCCGGGATTATTGAGGATAGGAGGCCGCGCCGCAAGTGGCTGCGCGAAGGCAGCTTTCCCACCAGTCCCGGGCGGCTGGGTGCAGCGGGATGGAGGCCCGGCGCAGCGCAGTGAGGTCGATCTGGCGCACGATTTCATGGGCCCTGGTGAGCTCGGCCCGGCGCCGCAGCAGGACATCCAGCAGGCGTCCCACGACTCGAGCGTCGAGGTCCTCCCGCGCCACGATCCAGTTCATGACGGCGATGCTGGGGAGGCCCCGGTCCACGCCAGGGTAAGCGCCGGCGGGGAGGGCGGCCGCACTGTAGTAGGGATAGCGTTCGACAAGTTTGCGGGCGGCCGTCGAGTCGATGGCGACGAGGTATGCGGTGCGGCTTGCAGTCGCCTCGAGCACGGCTGCCGCGGGGAAGCCTCCGGAGAGGATGGCGGCGTCGATCGCGCCGTCGCGCAAAGCCGCGGCGGATTCACTGAACGAGAGGAAGCGTTTCGATACGTCCTCCTGGCCGAGGCCGGCGGCCTCGAGCACGTGGCGCGCGAGCTGCTCGGTCCCGCTGCCGGCGGCGCCCAGCGAGACTCTGCGGCCGCGCAGCTCCGCCAGTGATTGGATCCCGGAGCCGGCCCGGACCAGCACGTGTGTCGGGTTCGGGTACAGCGGGGCTGCGATGCGGAGTCTCCGGGCCGCCGGGTCCACGCCGTGATACGCCTCGTGCACCGTCGTTCCGATTGCGAAGCCCAGATCCATCTCGCCGCGCAGCACTCGGTTCACGTTCTCCACCGACCCGCCCGTCACCTCCGCCGTGTAGCGCCGGCCGGAGTCCGCCTTCGAGAGCAGGCTGGCCAGTGCGCCACCCAGCGGATAGTAGATCCCGCCCGTTCCCCCCGTGCCGATGCTCAGGAACCGCGCCTCGCCCGAATCCCCCGGGCCGCCACACCCCGCCAGCAAGCTCCCGGCAAGCAGTGCCGCGCACACGGGCAGCCCCGCCCCCGCCCCCTTGCTCCCTTTCGATCCCGGCCCCGTGCCCGATCCCGGAAGCGCCCCCGTACCCGTACCCGACTTCGATGCCAACCCCGATCCCACCCCCGGACCAGGGTTCGTCCCCGCCGCCGTCCTCGCCGCCGCTCCGGCGCCCCTACCCCAGGCCGCAGCAGCCACTGGCCGGAGCAGCGTCACCGCCAGGACCCCTGCGCCGAACAGGTCCGTCGCCCACCCCGGGACGACCAGGGCTGCCGCCGCCACCACCAGCGCCCCGCGCTCCCAGGCCAGGAGCGGCCGGTTGCCGTAGCCCATGGCTGCCGCCCCTAGTGCGACCACGCCGGCCAGGCCGGTGAGCGCGGCAAGCCCCACCTGGGCGGCTGACCCGTCCAGCAGCAGAGGCGGCCCGTAGACGAAGGCAAAGGGCACGAGGAAGCCGGCGGCTGCCAGCGCCGTCGCTGTAACCGCCGTCCTGAGCGGCGCCGCCTCAGCCATCCCGGCGGCGGCGTAGGCGGCCAGCGCCACTGGTGGCGTGACGTTGGACATACAACCGAAGTAGAAGATGAACAGGTGCGCCGCCAGCACCGGCACGCCCAGCGCGGTGAGGGCGGGCGCGCCCAGCGCGGCCAGCACCACGTAGGCCGC
>JACQVE010000013.1 GCA_016209965.1 Gemmatimonadota bacterium
CCACTGAATACGTCTGCCCGCCAGGTGATCTGGAAATCCACAAAGCCGGCGGCCACGACCGTGGCCTTAAGCTCTGCCTCCAGCAGAGCGCCGGCGATTCAGCCGGTCCAGAGCTCGATCTTGCGTTTGGCGCTCTCGGAGACCGGCTTCTCGACCAGGATGTCTCCGATCTGCAGCCGCCCGCCCGGCTCGAGCACACGCGCCATCTCCCGAAGCGCCGCGGCCTTGTCCGGCATTAGATTCAAGACGCCGTTGGATATGACGACGTTCGCCCACCCGTCCGGCAACGGGAGCGCCTCGGCGTAGCCTTCCCGGAACTCGACGCTCCCGATTGCGGCGTCCGCCGCGGCGCGCCGCGCCTTCTCCAGCATCGCGGGCGTCATGTCCACGCCCACGACACGGCCATCGGGGGCTACCATCCGTGCGGCAACAAAGCTGTCAATGCCGGCGCCCGAGCCTACGTCCACCACCTGGTCGCCCGGGCGCAATGCGCCCAGACTGAAAGGATTGCCGGTGCCGGCAAAGGACTCGATGGCGCCCTCCGGGATGCCGGCCAGCCAGCCGTCGGCGTATCCCAGCATCCGGGCCAGCGGCCGCCCGGTGTGGAAATGGAAGCCACGGGCCGGATCTTCCGCCACCGTGGCGTACTCCTCCTGAATGGCCAGCCGGAGCACCTGAACATCCAGCTCCGGCAGGCCTGCAGCGGGCGTGCTCATACGGTTCCTCGGCGGCTGAAGGGTCGGGGCGCAGACCACACGGGGAACGACGCAGCGGCCCCGCGGAAAGTTCCCACCCTCCCGGGGCACTCGGCGGTCCTCACCCTGCAGGGGGCGGAGGGCATGCTTTACGATTCAAAGTGCTTGACAGATTCGGCGCACGCCCCTAGCTTTTCGGCATGAGGCCGATCCGACTGGTGCGCAGCGGCGAGCGGGAGCCGGTCGAGCTGCACGCGCGGGCGATGGACAACCTGCGCTTCATTCGCGAGACGATGGAGCGGGCGGGGTCGTTCACGGCGGTGCCGGGGCGAGGCGGAGTACTGATGGGGTTGACGGCGCTGCTGACGGCGTTGCTGGCTGCGCGCCGGGCAACGGAGGGGGCCTGGCTGGGGACATGGCTGGTGGGGGCGGGGCTGGCGGCAGGAATTGCGGCCTGGACGGTGGTGCGCAAGTCGAGGGCGGCCGGTGTGCCGCTGCTGTCCGGGCCTGGTCGCAAATTCGCGCTGAGCTTTGCGCCGCCCATGCTGGTCGGTGGGCTGCTGACACTGGTGCTTTACCGGGCGGGGCTGGTGAGCGTGCTGCCGGGTTTGTGGCTGCTGGTCTACGGTACCGCGGTGGTGACGGGTGGCGCCTTCTCCGTGAGGGTGGTGCCGGTCATGGGCTTCTGCTTCATGGCGCTGGGGGTGGCGGCGCTGTTTTCACCAGCAGCCTGGGGTGATTACTACATGGCTGCGGGTTTCGGCGGTCTCGAGATCCTTTTCGGTGTGATCATCGCCAGGCGGTACGGTGGCTAGGCAGAGCGCCGTGCCGGGCGGGCGGCGGGAGAGTGACCCGGCGGAGGGGGAGCTGCGGGCGATGGCGGGCGGCGGGGGCGAAAGCACGGCCGTGGAGCTGGACCGCTTGATCCACGAGCGGGTACGGCTGGGCATTGTGAGCGCGCTGGCCGTGACCGAGTCCTTGAGCTTCAACGAGCTCAAGGCCTTCCTGCGCACCACGGACGGCAACCTGAGCGTGCATGCGCGGAAGCTGGAGGAAGCGGGCTACATCCGCTGCAGCAAGTCGTTCGAGGGGCGCATCCCGAGGACCGAATACCGGCTGACGGCGGCCGGACGCCGCGCGCTGGAGCGGTATCTGGACCACATGGAATCGCTGATCCAGGCGGTGCGCGAGTAGGTTATTTCTCGAGTCAGGGCTTTATGGAACAAAGGGGAGAGGAAGTGCCGCAGGGGCTGCATGTGGCGATCATCATGGACGGGAACGGCCGTTGGGCGCGGGCCCGGGGGCGGCCGCGGCTGGTGGGGCACCGGCAGGGGGCGAAGTCGGTGCGCCGCGTGGTGGAGGCGGCGCCGGATTTGGGGATCCGGGTGCTCACCCTGTACGCGTTCTCTGCGGACAACTGGCAGCGGCCGGCGCCGGAGGTTGCGGGGCTGTTCCGGCTGTTTCACCGCTATCTCCGGACGGAGATCGGGGAGTGCCTCGAGCGAGGCGTGCGGCTGAGCGTGATCGGGCGGCGGGACCGGCTGCCGGCGTCGCTAGTGGCGGCGATCGAGGCGGCGGAGTCGGCGACACGGGAAGGCCAGGTACTCCACCTCCGGCTGGCGGTGGACTACTCGAGCCGGGACGCGATCCTGGTGGCGGCTCAGCGGCTGAACGGCGCGCCTCCTACGCGGCAGGCGTTCGCCCGCGTGCTGGCGCAGGCGACGCACGCGCCGCTGCCGGCGCCGGATGTAGACCTGCTGATCCGCACGGCAGGCGAGCAGCGGCTGAGCGATTTCCTGCTCTGGGAAAACGCGTACGCCGAGCTCTATTTCACGCCCCGGCTGTGGCCGGATTTCGGGGCGTCGGAGCTGGAAGTAGCGGTTCGGGAATTCCACCGTCGCGAGCGGCGCTTCGGCGCGATTCCCGAAGCTGCCGCCGTGTAAACTCAGCCCGTACCCGCTCTGCGGAGCGCCGGCCTCTTACTCCGGTTCCCGTACGACCGGCAGGCCTGCCAGTGCCCAGCCACTCAAGCCGCCTCTGAGGTTGATGACGTCGCGGAATCCGTGCGCTTCGAGCAGGCTTGCGGCGATGGCAGAGCGGCCGCCGGACTGGCAGTGCACGACGACGGGCCGGTCCCGGGGGACCTCGTCCAACCGGTCCGTGAGATAGCCCAGCGGGATGTTGGACACACCCGGGAGGTGCCCCGCCTCCCACTCGCCGCGCGCACGCACATCGATCACGGTAACCGCGCCTTCGACCAGGGGGGCGGCGAGCTCCGCGGGCCAGGCCTCGCGAATCGAGCCCGCGCCACGGGCGCCGGCACAGTGCACGGCGGCGCTGGTGAAATAGCCGGCCACACGGTCCAGGCCGATGAAGGCGAGGTCCTGGACCGCCTCGTCGACGGAGCCGGCGCCATCGTCGTCTACCGTCAGGTACAGGTCGCGGTCATAGGGGAGCAGCCAACCCGCCCAGTTGGGAAAGGCTCGATTGAGCGGGATGTTGATGGTGCCTGGTACGTGGGCGGCGGCGTAGGCGGCGGCCGGGCGGGTGTCGACGATGAGCGCCCCCTCCGCCAGCAGGGGTTCCAGGCGCTGGTCAGGGAGGCGCGCCGGGGGCCGCAACCCGCCCATCGGGGGCGGCCCGTCCCGGTTGATGCGCTTCATTTGCGCGTAATATTTGGGCGGCTCCGGCTGGCCGGCGAGCACGGCCCGGACGAACGCGGACTCGTCCTGGTGGGCAAAGGCCCAGTTGAATCGTTTTTCGTAGCCGACCGTGGATTGGGGCACGGCGCCCAGCGCCTTGCCGCACGCCGAGCCTGCGCCGTGCGCCGGCCAGAGCTGCAGATAGTCGGGGAGCCCCTTGAAGCGTTGAATCGAGTGGCAGAGCTGGCGCGCTGCGGTTTCACTCGCGCCCTGCACGCCCGCGGCACGCTCGAGCAGGTCGGGCCGGCCCACGTCGCCCACGAAGACGCAGTCGCCGCTGAACGCCCCCATAGGCGCGTCGGCACTGGCCGTATCCGTGACCAGGAACGCCAGGTGCTCGGGCGTATGGCCGGGCGTGTGCAGGGCCTCGATGTGGACGTTGCCCACCAGAAATGCGTCGCCGTCACGCAGCAGCGTAGCGCGGGCACCCTGCGCGAAGCGGTAGCTCCAGTCGTCGCCGCCCTCCGCGGATAGGAGCAAACGGGCGCCGGTCCGGTGAGCCAGTTCGCGGGAGCCGGAGACGTAGTCGGCGTGGATGTGGGTCTCGGTTACGTGGGTGATGCGCAGCCCTTCCCGGCGCGCCGCTTCGAGGTACTGTTCCAGCACGCGATTCGGGTCCACCACCAGCGCCTCGCCCGTGGCGTCACAGCCCAGCAGGTAGCTGGCCTGGGCGAGCTTTTCATGGAAAAAGAGTTTGAGGATCATTTCCAGGCTGCCAGGCTCCCCCCCCAGGCTCCCGGCGTGCTGGCACTTTCTGGCCGCACCCATTAATATAGCGCCGCTTCAGCAGACCAGGCGAGTTAACCGCACGGCCACCGCTTACGGGACGGTAGCGTTGCCGAAGGCTCGAGCCACAGGGCACCCCATCCTGACTGCCGCGCTGATCTCGCTGGCGGTGGGTGTCCAGGGCGTGGCCTTTCCGGACGACCGCCAGCGGGCGGCGCTCGCTGTCGCCGAGGCAGCCGAAGCGCACCGGCAGCAGCTATACCGCGCGGACCATCTGGACTTCCCGCTGGCTCTGGGTTCCACCGGTGGCGCGGTCAAGCTCCCGGAAACCGGCCAGTGGCTGCTGAATCGGCTGCCTTCCCGCAGTGCGCGCCCCGCGGTTACGCCGGGCGTGTTCCTTGACTCCTCCTGCGCCGCGGCCAGTCGCGCCCGGGCAGTCACCCAGTCCGAGCTCGATTTCGGCGCGACCCTCGCCGCTGCGCGTGCCGGCATCATCACGGCCCCCAGCACGGCTCCCCCACGGCTCCCACTCGCCTGACCCGGCCACGTGCCGCTAGCGGAGGCAACGCTCCGGGCGTACCTATCCGTTTGTGAAGCCGCCGCACAGCCGGACAGCGGCCGCGCAGCGACGGCGCTATCTGCCGGAGGGGAACGGCCCCGGGCCGGTCTAGCGACGCGTCGTATTGCAGGACCACCATGCGCAAGGGTGCGCAAGGTGGTGTACAAACCGCCTCGTGGAGGTAATCTTATGGTGAAGCGTTCGTTCCTGGCGCTGCTCCTCGCCTCGTTCCTGGTCCTGCCGGCGTGTGCGCAGGAAGAGGAAGAGCCCGCGATGGAGGAAGCTCCGGTCGAGGAGCCCGCGCCGCCGCCGCCCGCGCCCGCGCCGATGGATACAACCATGGCGGACACGATGCCGGCGGATACGGCAGCAGCGACGCCGTAATCGAGCGGCAGCACAATTGGGGAGGACTGCGGCGCGGGGCGACTCGCGCCGCAGTCGTCTTGGACCGCAGCCTTCCACGCGCGGTAACCGAAGCACCCCATAGCCATTCCCAGTAGACGGATGGTTCGCCGATGAATCAAAGCAATGGCGCGGCGCGGCGCATGGCGCTGCATACCCAGATCCTGTCGGGCCTGGTGGCAGGCGCCGCCGCGGGCGTGACCGCCAACGCCTTATGGCGCGACGCTGCTACGCTCGAGTGGATCGTCAACAATGTGGCGCAGCCGGTGGGGCAGGTCTTCCTGCGCATGCTGTTCATGGTGGTCATACCGCTGGTCTTCACTTCGCTGGCGCTGGGGGTGGCAGGACTTGGCGACCCGAAGCGTATCGGCCGCATTGGCGCGAAGACACTGGGCTTCTTCGTCTGCACCACGGCCGCGGCGGCCGCGCTCGGGCTCATACTTGTCAATGCCATTGCGCCGGGCGAGGCGCTGGATCCAGCCGTACGCTCGGCCCTGCTGAGCGCCTACGCGCCGCAAGCCGCGGAAAAGGTCAGCGCGGCGCAGGCCAGCGGCTTCGGGATCAGCACCTTCGTCAACATTGTTCCCAGGAACCCGCTCGATGCCGCGGCGCGCGGCGAAATGCTGGGGCTCATCTTCTTCACCCTGATCTTCGGCCTGGCGCTGACTCAACTGCCCTCCGCTGCAGCCGCACCCGTGCTCCGCGTGCTGGAAGGCGTGGCCCAGGCCGTGTCCGTCATCATCGGCTTTGCCATGCGCATTGCGCCGATTGGTGTGGCCGGCCTGATCTTCGCCGTAACCGCCCGGTTCGGCTTCGATATTCTGCGCTCCCTCGGGCTGTACGTGGTCGTGGTATTGTCGGGGCTGGTGCTGCATCAGTTTGGCGTGATCGCCCTGCTTGTCCGGCTCCTCGCGGGCTTGAGTCCGCGAACATTTTTCAGTCGCGCCCGCGCGATGATGGTGACGGCGTTCTCGACCTCGAGCTCGAATGCCACGCTGCCCACCACGATCCGCACGGCCGAGCAGGAGTTCGGCGTGCCCCGGGAGGTGGCCGGATTCGTGCTGCCGCTCGGCGCCACCATGAACATGAATGGCACCGCCCTCTTCGAGGGCGTGACCGTGCTATTCCTGGCGCAGGTCTTCGGCGTCGCGCTCAGCCTGCCCATGCAGATGGTGGTCGTGGTCATGGCCGTGATCACGGCGATTGGCGCGGCGGGCGTGCCCAGCGGCTCGATCCCCTTGCTGGTCATGGTGCTGCAGATGGTGGGTGTGCCGGGTGAGGGCATCGCCCTGGTCCTGGGCGTGGACCGCTTGCTGGACATGGCGCGCACGGTCCCCAACGTCACCGGCGACCTGCTGACTTCCCTGGTCATCACGCGCAGCGAGCGGCTGCCGTTCGCGGCGCCGGCCGGGGCGCCCGCGGTGGCCGAGGTGCTGGCGCCGCCAGCCGTGGCCGCCGGGGCTGCGGATTAGGGGCGTCTTGCTGGGGCACCGCTTCGAGGCTGAGTGCCGGCCTCGCTCTCGCGAATGGCCGCGGGAGGGGGAGCCGCCACCTCTCGCTCTGGCCATGCGCTGGGCGGCGCGCGCCTCAGCCCGTGAGCTCCGCGACAGCCTGCAGCAGCCGCTCGACCTCGCCCCCGGTGGTGTAGCAGGCGCAGCCGGCGCGCACCAGTCCCTGGGCCGAGAGGCCAAGTCGTTCCAGCACAGTGGCGGCGTAGAAGTCGCCGTGGGTTGCGAACAGCGCCTGCTCCGCCAGGTGGCGCACCACCTCGATCGCGGCCAGGCCGTCCACGGTGAAAGCCAGCGTGGGCGTACGCGGCGTACCCGGTGGCGGCCCGTAGCGGCGCACGCCGCGTATCTCGCCCAGACCGTCCCACAACCGTCGCAGCAAGGCATCGCCGCGCCCGCCGAGCTGTTCGAGGGTGGCGCGCAGCCGCGCGCGACGGTTCGCTCCGGGCGCGAGCGAGGCCAGGAAGTCGACGGCCGCCGCCGCGCCCACAATTCCCTCGTGGTTCTGCGTCCCGGTCTCGAAGCGCTCGGGCGCCGTGTCGGGCGCCGGCTCGAGCCTGGGCAAGTCCAGCTCTTCGAGCAGCTCGCGCCGGGCGTAGAGCACGCCCACATGGGGCCCGTAGAACTTGTAGGCGGAGCAGGCCAGGAAATCGCAGTCCAGCTCGCGCACGGCGAGGGGTGCGTGGGCGGCGAGGTGCACGGCGTCCACGAAGACGAGGGCGCCGACCTGGCGGGCCAGCGCGGCCGCGCGCGGCACCTGGACGATGGTGCCCAGGGCGTTGGACGCGGCGGTAAGGGCGAGGAGCCGGGTACGTGGCGAGATCTGCCGCTCGAGATGCTCCCAGTCGAGCTC
The DNA here is from genome assembly GCA_016209965.1 of Gemmatimonadota bacterium. Lineage (NCBI taxonomy): Bacteria > Pseudomonadati > Gemmatimonadota > Gemmatimonadota bacterium. The sequence goes on from JACQVE010000013.1 coordinate 7,446, forward strand.
ACCCGTCTCCGGCCGCATGCGGGCCAGGCGGAGCCGCACGCCTCGTTCCCGCACCAGCGCCTGCCAGGGTGCGATGTTGGCGTGGTGCTCGAGCTCGGTGGCCACGACCTCGTCGCCCGCATTCAGCCGCCGCCCCAGCGCCCGGGAGAGGTGAAAGGTGAGCGTGGTCATGTTGCAGCCGAACGCGATCTCCGCTGGCGTGGCGCCCAGGAAGTCGGCCAGCGCCTGGCGGGCCCGCCAGAGCGCGGCGTCCGTCTCCTCGCTCGTCGGGTAGGCCCAGGCCGTGTTAGCGTTGTGCTGCAGCAGGTAGTCCGTCATGGCCTGCGTTACGGCGTGCGGGACCTGCGTGCCGCCCGGTCCATCGAAGTAGGCGACGCTGCGCCCGTTGTGCTGCCGCGCGAGCGCCGGGAACTGCGCCCGGATCGTCTCCACGGCCGCCAGACCCGGGGCACCGGCGCCTGTGCCTTCAGCCATTCCACTCCCCGTCGAACGGTTGTGCCGGGGCGGCCAACCCGGCCGCGCATTTCCGGCAGCCGCGCCGCTTGCCAGGCGGCGGCAGCCGATGCATCTTGGGCGCGCTTCCCCTGGTAAGACCCGAAATCCGAGCTTTCGCGCCGGCCGCCGTTCGGCCGGAAGCCGAGCCGTGTCCGGCGTGGCGCCGGACCGGCGGACCTGACAACCCGGAGGTGCGCATGTCGACCGTCCAGCGGGTGGCCCAAGTCTTCGGTTGGGTGTTCGTGCTCGTCGGTGTGCTGGGGTTTGTTGCCGGCAGCGCGAGCATGGAGGAAGGCATGCTGCTCGGGCTGTTCCCTGTCAACCTCCTGCACAACCTGGTGCACCTGGCGTTCGGCATCTGGGGCATCGCGGCCGCGCGCAGCTTTGGCGGCGCGAAGACCTATGGCCAGGCCGGAGGCGTGGTCTACTTGCTGCTCGCCGTGGTGGGACTGGTGGCAGCCAATCCCCTGGACCTCGTCCCACTGGGCGGCAATGACATCTGGCTGCACGCGCTGCTGGGCGCGATCCTGGCCTACTTCGGCTTCACGGCCAAGGAAGTCGCGGCGGCAGCGCCGGCCGCCTAGGTGGTCGCATCCGCAAATACGGCCGTACTTACGAACTCGACCACCAGGTGGCCAGGGCCTGAAGCCCGCCCCGGGCCGTGCCCAGCTTCGAGCGCGCGGCACGGGGCGCGGCGGGTGGGGGCAGGGACGGGCAGGTGGGTTGCCGGACCGGCCGGCCGGCAACATCATCCAGCCATGACGCAGCGCATTGCATCCCTGCTGGCCAGTGCGACGGAGATCGTGTGCGCCCTGGGGCTCGAGGAGCGGCTGGTGGCCATCTCGCACGAGTGCGACTACCCGCCGCAGGTGCTCGGCCGCCCGCGCATCAGCCGCCCGCGCTTCGATCCGGCCGGTCTGGGCAGCGGCGCCGTGGACGCGGCAGTGCGCCAGGCCCTGCTGGAGCACGGCAGTGTGTACGCCATTGACGGTGACGCGCTGGCCGGTCTCGATCCTGACCTGATCCTCAGCCAGGCGGTGTGCGAGGTGTGCGCGGTGCCGACGCCCGGCGTACGGCAGGTCGTGGCAGAACGGGGGCTGCGGGCCCGTATCCTCTCGCTGGACGCCCACACCCTGGAAGAAATCCTGGATTCGATCATCATGGTCGGCGAAGCCGCGGGCGCGGAGCGGGCGGCGGCGGCGCTGGTGCAGGCACTCGAGTCGCGCCTGGCGCGCATCGAGGCCGCCGTCCGCGGCCTCGAGCGGCTGCGCGTGCTCGCGCTGGAATGGCTGGACCCACCCTTCGCGCCCGGGCACTGGGTACCGCAGATGATCGAATCCGCGGGCGGCACGAGTCTGGCCGGCGAACGCGCCGCCCGCTCGCGCGAGCTGAGCTGGGACGGACTGCACGACCTGGATCCCGATGTGCTGGTGGTCATGCCCTGCGGCTACGGGCTGGACGCCGCCGCCCACGACGCCGACCTGCATGCGGAGCGGCTGATGGAGGTCGCCCACCGGGCCGTCCAGAGTGGCGGCGCTTTCGTCGTAGACGGCTCGGCGTATTTCAACCGGTCGGGCCCGCGCGTGGTCGCCGGCGTCGAGATCCTGGCTGGTTTGCTCCATCCGGACTACTTCCCCCCACCACCGGCGGACCAGGCGCGGGCCTGGCGGCCGGCGGCGGCCGTTCGCGGGGCTGGGCAACCGGGAGATTCGCCCTCGAGGCACAGCCGGTCCGGGGCGCAGCATCGGGAGGCAGGGCCGTGACGGCGCGCATGCGGGCGCTGCGGGCGCGGGAGTTCGCTCGCCTGGATGCCGGCGGGCACGCCTACCTCGATTACACGGGCAGCGGCCTCTATCCGGAGTCGCTGGTACGCGCCTATGCGGAGCTGCTGCAGTCCACGGTCCTGGGCAATCCCCACTCGGGGAACCCTACTTCGCGGGCGGCCACGCAGGTGGTCAAGTCCGCGCGACGTCGCATCCTGGAATTCTTCGCGGCGGATCCCGCCGAATACGAGGTAGTCTTCACGCTGAATGCCACCGGCGCACTGAAGCTGGTGGGCGAGGCGTACCCGTTCGCGCCCGGCTCGCGCTTCTGCCTGACGTCGGACAACCACAACTCGGTGAACGGGATCCGCGAGTTCGCGGCGAGGCGGGGCGCCGAGGTGACCTACCTCAGACTCAGTCCGGAGCTGCGCATCCCCGACATCGAAGTGCAGCTCGAGGGTGCGGACCGGCGGGTGCCGAACCTGTTCGCGTACCCGGCGCAATCCAATTTCTCGGGCGTGCAGCATCCGCTGGAATGGACGGAGCTGGCGCGCTCGCTGGGGTATGACGTACTGCTGGATGCGGCCGCGTTCGTGCCCACGAACCGGCTGAGCCTGGGCGCGGTCGAACCCGACTTCGTGACCATATCCTTTTACAAGATGTTCGGTTTCCCGACCGGCGTGGGCGCGCTGCTCGCGCGCTGCGAGGCCCTGGCCAGGCTGCGCCGCCCCTGGTTCAGCGGCGGCACCGTGCGCTTCGTCTCCGCGCAGAACCGGGTACGGATCCTGTACAGCAACGAAGCCGGGTTCGAGGACGGCACGCTGAACTTCCTGAGCCTGGCCGCGGTCACTGCCGGACTGGATTTCCTGGACAGCGTTGGCGTCGAGGCCATCCACGCGCATGTGACGGAGCTGACGGCCCTGTTGCTGGAAGGGCTGCTTCCGCTGCGGCACGGCAGCGGCGCCCCGCTGGTCCGCGTCTACGGCCCCTGTACGACGGCGGGCCGGGGAGCCACCGTCGCCTTCAATGTGCTGGATCCGGCGGGCGTCGTGGTGGATTGCCGGCTGATCGAGGCGGCGGCGGGCGCGGCCAGCATCTCGCTGCGCAGCGGCTACTTCTGCAACCCGGGCGCGGCGGAGACCTCCTTCGAGCTGGCCGAGGACGAGGCGCGGCGCTGCTACGAGGAGCTGCAGGGCGAGACCTTTACCTTCTCACAGTTCTCGGCGTGCCTGCACGACAAGCCCGTGGGCGCGGTGCGCGTCTCGCTGGGAGTGGCCAGCAATGAAGCCGATGTGCGGCGCCTGCTCGAGACGCTGCTCACCTTCCGGGACCGCCCGGCCGAGAGGCTGGCGAGCACGCAGGTCGAGCAGGCGCTCGTCGACTAACCAGTAAGCTTCCGGGATTGCCTGGACCGCCTCCGCCAGATCAGATTGCCGCTGCTTTCCCAGCCCCGAAACCTCGGACCAGCCAGGAGGTAGCTATGTTCAGGCGGCGGCGGATTCAGCTCGCGGTGGCGGCGTCGTGTGGAGGGTTGCTGTGGGGCTCCGGCGTGGTGGCCGCGGGCCACGTCGCGGCTATCCAGGCGGCTCAGGAGCCCGGGCTGCCGGCGGGCGCCGCCGAGGCGCAGGCCCGGCTGGCCGCCTCGCCTCGCCACGCGGAGTGGGCGATGGTCCGGGCCGGCCCCGGCGACAGTGTGCGCGCCTGGGTGGTATTCCCGGAGCGCAAGGACAAGGCGCCCGTCGTGGTGGTGGTGCACGAGATCTTCGGGCTCTCGCACTGGATCCGGGCCGTTGCCGATCAGCTCGCGGCCGACGGATTCCTGGCCATCGCGCCCGACCTGCTCACCATGAAGAATATCCCGGTCGGCCCGGACGGCGCACCGGACGCGGGGGCGGCACGGACTGCGATCCGTACGCTGGATCCGGCTGACGTCCAGGGCCAGCTCCTGGCCGCCGCCGAGTACGGGATGAAGCTGCCGGCGGCAGGGCCAAATTACGGGATCGTGGGCTTCTGCTGGGGCGGCAGCGTCTCCTTCGCCCATGCCGTGCGCTCGCCGTCGGTGGGCGCGTCCGTCGTGTACTACGGCGGCTCACCCACCAGCGCGGAGCTGTCCAGCGTGCGCGCGCCCGTGCTCGGACTATATGGCGAGAACGATGCACGGGTCAACGCCACCATTGCCCCGGCAGATTCGGCCATGCGCGCACACGGCAAGGTCTACGAACACCGCGTCTTCGCGGGCGCGGGGCACGGTTTCCTGCGTGCGCAGGATGGTCAGAACGGGGCCAACCTGGCGGCGAGCAAAGAAGCCTGGCCGCTCACGGTAGCGTGGCTGCGCAATTACCTGTCTAATGCCAGCCCATCCGCTTCCGCAGCGATGTGATGTGGGCGACGTGGTGGCGGCCGTGCCACTCGTAGAGGCGCAACGTCACTCCCAGCGTGATGGGTCCCCACTCGGGGTGGCGGAAGCTGCGTTCGTACTCCGCCGGGCCCAGGGAGCGGAGCAGCATGACCCAGCGCAGGTGGAGCGCCTCGAGAAGCTGCAGTGAGGGCTCGGGCGGCGCGGTGCGGGCGTCGATCAGCTCCGCCCAGAGCTTCTCCTCGTAGGTCTTGATGGGCGGATTCTCCTCCGTCAGCGCGAGCTTGAAGCGCATGTACGCGTTCATGTGGCTGTCCGGCACGTGGTGCACCACCTGGCGCACGGTCCAGCCGCCGTCGCGGTAGGGCGTGTCCAGCTCCACGTCGCTCAAACCGGCCACCGCCGCGCGCAGCCTGGCGGGTATAGCGGCGATCTCGTCGATCAACGCGCTCCTCTGCTGGTGCGGCACCTCCGCGCCCGGATCGAACCGGCCCACGGGGTAGCGCAGATCTTCCAGGGTGGCGTGCATTTCCTGCCCTCCGTGTTGCGCCAAACGCCCTCATCCGCGCGTGCCTTACGTCCCCCGCGTTAAGCAATTTACGTCGCGCCGTCCGCCGGAGCGATGCCGAGGAGTTCGGACCCGCCGGGGGCGCCGAGCGGCAACGGCTTGCTGCGTCCGGGCAGGCGCGCCCTTCAGAGAGTATCGAGTGCGGCCCCGAGCCCTTCGAGTCCAGCGCGGGGCTCATCCCCCAGGTCGATCCGGAGCACTCGGCGGAGCTCCACGATAACGCGCCCACCAGCCCCCCTTCGTTCCCGGCCCCCACGCGCTCCGCTCCCACAGGGCAGACCCTGCGCGCCGTCGCTTGCCGTGGGCCGCAGATCAGGCGGTCTTCTTCTTCTCGGGCCAGCTCGCGTAGGCGTAGAGGATGTCGACGATGGACTGCTCGGCCTTCACAATGCCGGCGACCTTCTCATTGCCCTCGATCACGATGTACTCGTCATCGGCGTGGGCGCGGGAGCCGTGGCCCAGCCCGCCGCCCGCGGCGGGCAGGCCCAGCCGGCGCGTGTACTCCCACTGGGGCGAGGAGCCGGGGGAGCGGGGCCAGACCATGGGCTCGATGCCCGCCTTCCTGTACATGCTGAGCACTGCCTGCACGGGCGCCGCGGTCACGGAGGTCTGGGACCACTCGTCGCCTCCGCCATGCTGCTGCACACTGATGTCCGTGAAGCCGTGACGCGCAAGGTGCTCGAGCACGAGCTGCTTCTGCCGGGCAATGGATTGGTTGGGCACCAGCCGCGAGTCCAGCTTGACGGCAGCCTTCTCGGGCAGGATCGTGGCCGAGCCGGGGCCCGTGTAGCCGGCCCAGAGTCCGTCAATGTTCAGGGTCGTGTCGAACATGAGACGGCGGGCCGCCTCCTCGGGCGTCCAGTCGTTCATGAACACCTTGATATTCTCCCGCTCGGTCGCGAACAGCCGGTCCCGGAACCGGGTGACCAGCGTCTGCAGGAGCATCTCCTCCTCCTCGGAGGGCGGGCGGATGTCGTCGTAGTAGCCCTCGACCAGCAAGCGGTTGGCGGCCGGGTCGTACATCGAGCGCAGTGCCTGGATCAGCCGCCACACGGGCGAGTCGAGCACCGCTTTGCGGCTCGAATGGATAGGCATCTTCTGCGGGCCGCGCCCCCACCTGGCGCCGTGCGCTTCCAGCTCGAGGAACAGGATCCCCTTGTTCCCCAGACTCATGGAGACGCTCCCGTCCGATTGCTGCGACGGCCCGGGATTGAGCAGCGCGTGCGCCCGCTTCAGCCGGTCCCGGTAGGGGTCGAGCACCTCGTGGAAGTGCGGGCTCCCCTGCTCCTCCTCACCCTCACACGTGAACATGATGTTCACCGGCAGCCTGCCCGTGACTGCGATGATGGACTCGAGGGCGTTCAGCACGAAGCGGTTCGGCCCCTTCGAGTTGACCGCGCCCCGCGCCATGATCACCTCGCCGAAGGGGTCCATGTTCACCCGCTCGGCGGCCAGCGGCGGCGAGCTCCAGCGCTTCTCGTCCCAGGGCTGCGTGTCGTACATCATGTACATGACCACGGTCTTGGGCGCGCCTGCATCGTAATACGCCCACACGCCCGGGAAGCCGCTGGTTGGCACCAGCGCCGCCTCCTTGCAGCCCAGGGCGCGGAAGCTCTCGACCATGCGGTCCGCCATTTCCTTGATCCCCATGTTCCAGGAGCTGACGGACGGCTGGCGCAGATCAGCCTGCACCTTGGCTACGTGCTCCTCCTTGTGCCTGGCGATGTACTCGTGGATCTTCCTCAGGTCGGCGGCATCGAACACCTCCGCCAGCGCCGGGTGCGCCCGGAGGAAGTCGAAGCTGGATAGCAAACCAGCGCCCAGAGTAGCCCTGCCGGTCAACTCGAGGAACTCCTTGCGCGTGAGGCCCATGGGGACCCTCCAGAATGAAGGAAAGAGCTAACGAGGCTTGGCCTGAGACGGGATTCTAGCTGCCGGCGGTTGAGGGGCAACGTACGCCAGGTCGGCCGGACAGGTCAAGAGCGGTACGCGGGCGCATGACGACCGGCGCCGTCTCGCGCCGGAGCGAGAGCGAGCTGGACGGACTCGACGGCGCTCAGCTCGCCGAGCCGACGCCCATCCCCTGGTCCAGCTTTGACGGGCGCTCAATCTCGGGGTTGTACTACCTTCTCTGAGGCAGCGGAGGTTGTCACGAATCGTGGCGCTCTGGCGTTTCAAGCAGGGGGGAGACCGACCATGCCCGAACACGCCGGCTCGCCGCTGCTCTCACGTCGCTTCGAGGAAGCGCTCGTCTACGCCCATCGCCTGCACGCGCGGCAGACGCGCAAGGGCACGCGAGTGCCCTACGTCGCTCACCTGCTGAGCGTGGCCGCGCTGGTCCTGGAGGATGGCGGGGAGGAGGAGGAAGCGATCGCCGCGTTGCTCCACGATGCCATCGAGGACGCGGCCGAGGACGGGGCCGCCGTGCTGCGTCAGGAGTTGCGACGGCGCTTCGGCGAGCGCGTGCTGGGTATCGTCGAGGGGTGCACGGACGCAGACACTCAGCCCAAGCCGCCCTGGCGGGAGCGCAAGGAGCGTTACCTGGCGCACGTCCCCCACGCGCCGCCCGAGGTACGTCGCGTCTCTGTCGCCGACAAGCTGCACAACGCTCGCGCGATCCTGACGGACCTGCGGCGCAACGGCCACGGGCTCTGGCACCGGTTCCGCGGCGGCCGGGACGGCACCCTCTGGTACTACCGCGCGCTGGTCGAGGCCTACCGCAAGGCGGGGACGACGCCACTGGTGGAGGAGCTGGATCGCGTGGTCACGGAGCTCGAGGGGCTGGCGGCGGGGCGTTGACTCGAGCTGCCGGATTCATTTTGTACCCAATGTAAAAACTCCGCTGGGCCGTGAAGACCCAACGCAGTTTTTAAGTTTAAGGCAGTGTTCGGATCGCAGCGGATCATCCCACAACCGGACAATCCTGCCACGGCTTGCCACGGCGCACTCTTGAGAGTCACCCATGGCGTGTTCCTCGGGTCGGTCGCGCGGGGTCGACTACGTCGGGAACCGCTTCGCCGTGACAGATCAGGTACAGCTTCATCGTGCACGCTGCAAGTCACTCGCCTAGCTTCTCGAGGCGGATACCTCGGCCGTGGGCGATGGCTTCACGGGCCTCGGCCACCCGCGCCAGGAACGCTGGATGGTGCTCGAGTCGATACTCGAACCAGTCTTCCTCGTCCTCGAAGCCGATCAGCAGCCCAGCGGGTTTGCCATGCCGCGTCCGGAACATCGCGCAGGCGGAGCTGCGCCGGCAAATTAGGGAGTTGGGCGGCGTCGCGCTGAGCATCGCGCGGAGAGTCCCGTCCCTCGCGGCGATCCTCTGAGGCGTCCCCTGGGACGCGATACGCACGGAGGGCGTATGAGCACACTGTCGAAGTGCGGCTGGGTCCTGGTACTCGTGCCGGTTCTGGTGGCGGGGTGTGGCGCGCCAGGCAGGATCCCGGATCCGACGTTCGAGAGGGTCGGCAGGAGCGAGGACCCCGCGGCAGATGAGGACCAGGTGTACTCCTGGCGAGACGGCACTCACCCGGCCCATCAAGACCGGCCGCTGGAGGTCACGCCGAGCGATCGGCCGCTATGATGCGGAGGACGGGCGCGGCACGACACGACGAGCACGGACCGCCGCCCTGAATTGCGGCGGCGAAAACCACCTCACGCGGAGGAATTCGGATGGG
>JACQVE010000014.1 GCA_016209965.1 Gemmatimonadota bacterium
ACTGAAAGCAGACCCTGTACCGGTCGTTGATTCGGATCGAGTGCTGCCCGGCACCATCTCCCTTCAGCTTCTCCAGGCGCAGACCAGGAAGCGACAAGGACTGCAGGGAAACCGCAGAGTTCAATCGGTCCAAGGTTCCGGCGCAGGACGTTCGGCGGCCATGATGGCGGTGTGGTGGCCCACCCGATCGGGCAGAGGGATCCTGCCGGTACCTGTCGTGCTCGTTCTGTTGCGGCGCTTACCGCGATGCGCTGATCAAGCGGCCTTCGCCTTCTGATACAACGCCGTCACTTTCGCTTCGGCGATTCGACCACCCAGTCGGCGTGTTGCTCGTCTCGCTGCACGTGCTAATATTCGGGCGTGAACTCGACCCGCATCAGTCGCCGCGTTAACGCGCCCCGCGCGATCGTCTATCGCGCGCTTCTCGATGCCCGCGCGGTCGCGACGTGGATGGTGCCGACCGGCATGACCAGCCACGTGCAAGTGTTCGACCCTCGCGAAGGTGGCTCGTTCCGGATCTCGCTCACGTACGACGCGCCGAGCGGGATCGGCAAGACGACCGCTAACACCGACACGTACCACGGCCGCTTCGTGAAGCTCGTGACGAACGAGCAGGTTGTCGCTACCGCGCGGCCTGCCGACCGCCGACAACGAGGCCGGCAAGCATTGCTCAGGGAGATGGATGAATGAATGCCAAAACCGAAACGCAGTCGATTTCTCTCGAGTTCGACCTGCCACACCCGCCCGCGAAAGTATGGCGTGCGCTGACCGAGCCCGAGTTGCTCGCGGCGTGGCTGATGGCAAATGACATGCGGCCAACTGTCGGGCACAGCTTCACCTTCAAGCAGCAGCCGACGCCATGGTGGGACGGGATCGTGCACTGTGAGGTGCTGGAGGTCGACCTGCACAAGCGCCTCCGGTACTCGTGGCGCAGCGGTGCGGAGTCCTCGCGTCTCGACACCCTGGTCACCTGGACGCTCACGCCGACGCCATCAGGCGGCACGCGGCTCGTGCTTGAGCACTCCGGCTTCCTGCCCTCCAATGCGTTCGCTATCGATGGCGCGCGCAAAGGGTGGCAGCGCATGGTTGGCGAAGGTCTGATCGAGGTGTTGGCGCGGGCCGCTTGAATTGAATGCATAGCCGTGCGGGACAATTGTGGACGCGGCGCCCGGAAACTTGTGGATGAGTCGGAGCGCCGGGTCGCGAGCCCCAGGGTCCTCCTACAGGAGGAAACCCCGCATTGTTGTAAGAGAAACTTCGACTTGACTCGTATGGAACGTCTCCACGCCATCCTTGTACCGGCTTTCACGGTTGCGCTCACCCTCGTGCCTGCCACGGCTGGCGCCCAGGATCACGAGGAGGGCGGTGCGGCGCTCGAGCCCGGCCATGTCCTGTATGCCCAGAAGGGATGCCTCGGTTGCCACGGCGCCAGTGCGCGGGGCGAGGTCGGGCCGCCGCTGGCACGCACGCGCCTGTCGTTCGAAGCCTTTCTGAACCAGCTGCGTCGCCCGCGGGGAATCATGCCGCGCTTTGCTCACACGCTGGTCAGCGACCAGGAAGCGCGCGCGATTTACCGCTACCTCGAGACCGCGCCGGCCGCGGACCCGCGCCTCCGCGCGGAGCTCCCTCACGGCAAACTGGACCCTGCGAGCTGCGCTGGCTGCCATCGCAACTACAACCCGGTCATCGTCCGGCAATTCGAGACGAGCGCCATGGGTCGTGCGGGCGTGCAGAATCGAAGCGTCGACTTTCCGCGGCCGCAGCTCACGTGCGCGGACTGTCATGGCACGAATCACGACACAATCATGGCGTCGCGGGGCCGCGTGCCGGAAGTCACGTGCGGCGGGTGCCACGCGCAGATCTACAAGGATCACGTGACCGATGCCGGCCACTCCTACGGTCCCGGGCCGGGTACGCTCGGCACGAATTGGGAGCGGAACATCGGCGTGCCGCACTACCAGCAGATGCCACGCGTCGTCATGGAGATGGGGTGTGACCCATGCCATGCCCAGGCCGGCGCGACCGACGCGAAATATTGGAGCACCGCCGCGCAGCGCTACATCGATACCAGCTCGCTCATCTATCGCAACGGCTGCATCGCCTGCCATACGCGTCACTCGTTCAGTCTCGAAGAGGCCCGGAAACCGGAGGCATGCTACACCTGTCACATGGGACCCGACCATCCAAACTATGAAGCGTATATGAGCTCGAAGCACGGCTCGATCTACGCCGCGCGCGGGGACAATTGGGATTGGGCGAGACCTCTGGCGCAGGCGGACTGGGAAGCGCCCACCTGCGCGTATTGCCACATGCTTTATGTGGGCGCTGACGGTAGGCGCAGCTCGAGCCACAACATGACCAGCAAGATCATCTGGGGTATGGGCGTCCAGGCGGCAGCCGGCGAACTCACAGACCTCGCCACGCAACCCGAAGCCCGGCAGAAGCGCAACGAGATGTTGAAGGTATGTCTCACCTGCCACTCGGAGGATAAGGCGCGCGACTATCTGCGCTCAGCGGATGGCCACAAGCTGGCCGGTGACGCGCTGGTAGTGGAGGCCCGCGGGATCCTCGCGGAGCTCTATGACGACGGTCTCATCGAGCCCAGCCACGGCTCTCTGGCGGCGGCTCTCCTGGCGGGGCCGCGCTACACTGCGCTCGAGTTGCCCACGTCCTTCGCCCAGCACTGGCCGGCCGGACTCTACTTCGACGTGACCGCAATCGAGCGCGAGTACTTCGACCTGTTCTTCTTCTCGAACCTGAAATCGTACAAGGGCGCCTTCCACATGAGCCCGGATTACGCCTGGTGGTACGGCTATGCCGACGTGCTCGGCCATCTCGCACGCATTCGCGACGAGGCGCAGCGGCTGCGCGACGCTCGATCGACGCGCAACCGGACGCTATTCATGATATTCACCGGCCCGCTGATGGTACTGGGCGTACTCGCGGCATTGTACTTAGCGTGGCGTTTCTGGCGCCGACGGCGGCAGCAGGAGGGCAGCTAAGCAAAAAGGGATTAGCGGGCAGGGCTAGCGCCGTCCGCGATGCGAGCGAGTTGTGCTCACTCCACGGCCGTTTCCGGTCCGGCCCAGGCGATCAGCCCGGGCAGGAAGCGGCCGTCCAGATCTGCATGCTGCGGCAGCACTCGAATGGTGTAGCCGTGAAGTCCGCTGGCGGGGCAGGGGACGGCGCTCGCCTCGAAAACGTGGGCCGTGTCGCCGACGGGGCCGCCGGGCTGCATGCGTATTGCCGTCGCTTCGCTGATCATGCCCCTGGGGTCGAGCCGCCCGATGTAGAGCTGCACGGCGACATCCTCCGGCCCGAGGGAGCCGAGCCGCACCCGGGCCCGTACGCACACCTGCTCGCCGACTTCCACCTCGTCCGCGGGACCCGCATCGACAGCCTCCACGCTCACTGCGGACCAGCCGGCGAGGACGCGGGTTTTCCAGGCCGCCAGGGCCCGCGCCCCCACCGCCTCATCCGCCGCCAGCCGGCGCGCGCGAGAAGCGGCCGGCATATAGAAGCGGTCGGTGTACTCTCGGACCATGCGATGCGTGTTGAAGATCGGGCAGAGCCGGCCGAGGGCCGCTTTCATTCCGCCGACCCAGCGGCGCGGCAACCCGCCGGCATCCCGGTCATAGAACGCCGGGACCACGGTCCGCTCCAACAGCGCGTAGAGCGCTTCGGCTTCGACGCGGTCCTGTTCCTCCGGGTCACTATAGAGCTCCCCACCACCGATGGCCCAACCTCCGGCCAGCGCCTCGCCTCCGACCACGTCCCACGCCTCCGCCCACCAGCCGTCGAGCGTGCTCAGGTTCAGCACGCCGTTGGCGGCGGCTTTCATCCCGCTCGTGCCGCTCGCCTCCAGCGGCCGGCGGGGCGTGTTGAGCCACACGTCTGATCCTTGCACGAGGTAACGGGCCGCCGCCATGTCGTAGTCCTCGAGAAAGGCCAGGCGGCGGTGGAACGGCGGCTCGCGGGCGAGGCTCACGATCTGACGGATGAGGTCCTTGCCGACCTCATCGCGAGGGTGTGCCTTGCCGGCTATCAGGATCTGCACCGGGCGATCCGCGTCGCCGAGGATCCTGGCCAGCCTGTCCGGGTCGCGGAAGAGCAACGTTGCCCGCTTGTAGGCGGCGAAACGCCGGGCGAAACCGATCGTGAGGGCTTTCACGTCGAGCACTTCCTCGACCTCCTCGAGCTCGGCCCGCGAAGCGCCGCGCCGCGCGAACTGCGTGCGCAGCCGGCGTCGCGCGAACGCCACCAGACGTTCGCGCCGCCTCTCGTGCGTCCGCCACAGCTCCTCCGATGGGATGCGGCCCGCGCGCCCCCAGGCCGTTTCATCCGCCGGCTCCTCGCGCCAGCGCGGGCCGAGGTACCGGTCGTAGAGCTGGTCCATCTCGAGGGAGATCCAGCTTCGAAAATGGACGCCGTTGGTGACGGTGCCGATCGGAATCTCGTGCTCGGGCACGCCGGGCCAGAGCCCCCGCCACATGGGTCGACTGACCCGGCCGTGCAGGCGGCTCACGCCGTTCGAGTGGGCAGCCAGGCGCAGTGCCAGGACCGTCATGCCGAAGGGCTCCCCGTCGTTTTCGGCGTCCTGCCGACCGAGCACCAGGAGTTCCCGGAGGGAGATTCCGAGCCCCCGGGCGTAGTCTTCGAAGTACCGCGCCATGAGGGCATGGGGGAACGCGTCATGCCCCGCCGCAACGGGCGTGTGCGTGGTGAAGACCAGTCCTGCGGAAGCCAGCTCGCGTGCCTCAGCGAAGTCGAGCCCGTGCCGCTCCATGAGCCGGCGTATCCGCTCCAGGGCCAGGAAGGCGGAGTGCCCCTCGTTCATGTGGCAAACGACGGGGTCGAGGCCGAGCGCCTCCAGCACGCGGCAGCCGCCGATGCCGAGCAGAATCTCCTGCTGGATCCGCATCTCCAGATCACCGCCATAGAGCTGATCGGTGATGTCGCGGTCGCCGGGGCCATTCGCCGGGATATTCGTATCCAGGAGGTAAAGGGGGATGCGGCCCACTCGAGCTCGCCACACCTGCGCCGCCACCTGACGCCCGGGGAACGCAATCGCGATGGTCAGGGGATTTCCGTCCGGCCGGCGCTCCAGGGCCAGCGGCAGCGTGTAGAAGTCATTGTCCTGATAGATCTCCTGCTGTCGGCCGGCATCGTTCAGGACTTGCCGGAAGTATCCCTGTTGATAGAGGAGGCCGACGCCGACCAGTGGTAGGCCCAAGTCGCTCGCGGATTTGAGGTGGTCTCCGGCCAGGATGCCCAGCCCGCCCGCGAAGATCGACAGACACTCCGTAAGCCCGAACTCGGCCGAAAAATAGGCGATGAGCGGCGCCGGTGCGGAGCCGTGGGCCCGGCGAAACCAGGTCGATTCCTTGGTTAGAGTTAGATAATCATCGAGGAAGCGGGAAACCCCGTCGAGGTGGCTCAAGAAGGCCTCGTCCTCGGCGGCGGCCTCGAGCCGGGATTGATCAATACGGCCCAGGAGCAGAACGGGGTTGTGTCCCGCGTCTTCCCACAGATCCGCATCGAGCCGGCGAAACAGCTCGAGGCTGGAGTGGTCCCACGCCCAGCGAAGATTGTAGGCCAGCTCGCGAAGGCGCTCCAGCGCGGGGGGGAGGCGGGGGCTCACGCGGAAAGTGCCGATCGGCTCCAATGCGGCCTCCTCCGGCGAAAGGCAGGCGGACCAGCGTGTGAAGATGCTTCAGGAATGGTACGTCGGAAAGCGAAGGCGGAACAGTGCGCCGCCAGCGGCCCGAAAGTAGCCGAGCCGCTCAGACCAGGGCGGACTCGATCTGGGGGAAGCGGATTCGGAAGACGGCGCCGCCGCCGTTAAGGTTGGCGGCTTCCACGCGGGCGCCGTGCGCCTCCGCGAGAGCGCGCACGATGGCCAGACCAAGGCCGGTGCCGGACGCGCTGCCGCCGGGCGTGCGCGCGGGATCCGACTGGTAGAAGCGGTCGAAGACGCGCGGCAGCGCCTCGGCTGGAATTCCCGGGCCGGTGTCGGCGACCTCGAGGACGGGAGAGCCGTTGCGAGTTCCGACGCGGACCGCGACCTGCCCGCCAGCGGGCGTGAACTTGATCGCATTACTGAGCAGGTTCCAAACCATCTGGCGGACGAGATGTTCGTCCACGTTCGCGGCCACGGCCTCGCCGGCATCCACTGTCAGCTCGATGTGCTTCGCCTGCGCCTGCTGACCGAGGCGCTCCGCCACCTCGCGCGCGCACGCGGCCAGGTCCGTGGGTGTGGCCCGCACCTCGAGCGCGCCCGCGTCGGAGCGCGCCAGCGTGAGCAGGTCCTCGGCCACGCGCGAAAGCCGCTGCACCTCTTCCAGCGCACTGTCCATCACCCGCTCGTATTCCTCGGGACTCCGCGGGCGGCGCCGGGCCAGCTCCAGCTCGCCACGAAGCGCCGTCAGGGGCGAGCGCAATTCGTGACTCGCATCCGCAGTGAAGCGGCGTTGCGCCTCGAACGCGGCTGCGAGCCGCTCGAGCATCGTGTTCAGCACCTGCACGAGCCGCTGGTACTCGCGGCTGTCGGCGTAGGCGCTGATGCGGCGCTCGAGCGTGCCCGCCTCGATCGCCTCCGCCTGGTCGATGACCTCGTGCACCGGGCGCACCGCCCGTCCCGCGAGCCACCAGGCGCCAACGAAGGTGCCGCCTGAGACGACGGTGGCAACGCCCAGCAGCAGGAGCAGCACCTGGCGCAGCATCCGGTTCCTGGCATCGAGCGGCGCCGCGACCTGGAGTACGTGCGGCTGGTGCAGGTGCCCGAGGCGGCCGAGCGGGTAGTACAGCGAGCGTATCGGGAGGCCCTGGAACCTCTGCTCCGCCCAGACGAGCCTGCCCGCGACGGACCGGCCGAGGGCCTCGCGGTCGAGCGGCAGGTCATTTGTGATATAGCGTGTGCGCAGCAGGGTCTGCCCGTCCTCGTTCCACACCTGCGCGAAACGGTTGAGCTCGCGAACCTGCGCTGCCTCCTCGGGCGTGAGCTCCCACTCGTGGAAGCGCATCTCCCCCGAGGGCGCATCTGTGACGGACGCGGCCTGGATCGAGGCGACGTTGAGCAAGCTGGCATCGAGCTGTCCGTCCAGCGTCTCGCGCACTGCGACGAACGTAAGGGCGGAGAGGGCGGCCAGCCCCGCGGCCATCGTCGCCGTGAAGCGGATGGCCAGCCGGCATCGGAAGGAGCCGGTCAAGAAAGGGCCTCGTGACTCAGGATGTACCCGACGCCTCGGATGGTGTGAATTAGGGGCGAGCCACCTGCCCTGCGCAGCTTACGGCGGACATGCCCCACGTGCACGTCCACCACGTTGGTCATGGGGTCGAAGTGCAGGTCCCACACCTTCTCGAGCAGCTCGGTGCGGCGAATCACTCGATCGGGGTTCAGCAGAAAGAACTCGAGGAGCTGAAACTCCTTGGGCGTGAGATCGAGCTCCCGCCCGGCGCGCGTCGCCACGTGCCGGAGCCGGTCCATGACGACGTCGTCATAGACGAGCAGCTCGGTCCGGCCCGCACCGCCGCGGCGCAGCAGCGCGCGCACGCGCGCCAGCAACTCGTCGAAGCTGAAGGGCTTGGTCAGGTAGTCGTCGGCACCCGCGTTCAGCCCCGCGACAATATCTTGAGTCGAATCCCGCGCCGTGAGCATGAGGACGGGCACGGTCTTCCCCGTCGCGCGCAGCTCGCGAACGATCTGGTACCCGTTCTTCCCTGGCAGCATGATGTCCACGATGAGCGCGTCGTAGTCGTAGACGTGGGCGTTCAGCGCGCCGTCAACGCCATCATTCGCCACGTCTACAGCGTAGCCGTCCTCTCGCAAGCCTCGCTCGAGGAAGCTTGCCACTTTGCGGTCATCCTCGATGACCAGAATCCGCATTTAATGCCCCGGAGAGCCGGCCAATGCGCGCCAGCGCCCTTCGCTCGGCCGCGCCGCCGTTCGCGAAACGCTCAGCTCGTTCTCGGAATTGTACCCGGCGGGGGAGGCTGGTTCCGCGCTCCGCGGCAGGCGCCCCGCCGGCTGGCCGCCGCAGCATGGGCGGAAGTCGGCCCGACTTCGCTATTCCGGCCTCATGGCCTCCTTGCCGCCGAAGCTCCAGCAACACGATCACCCGAGGCCGGCGGGGTAGTGCCGCCCGTGGGCGGAGTGCGCAGCAGCCAGACGACGGCGGTCACGAACAGGCCCACTCCCGCCACCATGAGTACCAGCGTGCCCAGCATCATGCCGCGCATGAGCCCTTCCATGTTCTCCGCAGGAGCGGCCTGGCCCTGCTGACTGGCCCAGGCGGAACTCGCGAAACCCAGCCCTGCCGCCAGGAGCGGCGCGACCGAGTGGAGGTACCTCATGGCGAACCCCCCTTCCCTTACTGCGCCTTGAAGTGGATAGGAAGCTGCACCCAGACCGGCACCCGCTGATCCCGGTTCTGGGCCGGGCTGAAGTCCATCAGGTCCGCCACGCGCAACGCGGCGTTGTCCAGCAGCGTATGGCCGCTCGACACCTTGATCAGGTACTTGCGCACTTTGCCGTTTTCGTCAATGAAAAACCACATGAGCACGGTGCCGCCGATCCCGGCGTCGCGCAGCATGGGCGGGTAGAACCTCCTCAGCGCCTGGGCCACCTCTTCGCGGTTCCTGAGCACAGGCGCCAGCGTAAACGGCGTGAATACCGGCGCGGCCTCCAGGTTCTCCGCGGTCACCACCTTCCCTTCGGCCCGCCCGCCTTCGATCCCCTCACCCGTGAAGTCCGCCTCGAGGATCTCGGGGCCCGTCGCAGGAGGCGGGATGTCCGGCGGGATGATCTCCGGCAGCGCCAGCGTCTGGAAACCTTTGGGCACATCCGCCAGCTCTCGGGGGGGCGGCGCGTCCGCGGGAGGTGGGGGAGGAGGCGGTGGTGGCGGCGGGGCCTCCGGCTCGAGCCGGATCAACGTCAGCTGCTCCTCCGGCCCCTGCCCCGCCTGGCCCACGGCCAGCGTGAGCCAGACGAAAGTTGCGATGACCGCCCCGTGGAACAGCACGGAGCTCGCGAGCGCGGCCGCGGTGGCCTTCTTCTGCCGCACGGGCGCACTCGCCATGAGGTGCGTGAACAGCTCGACCGGCTCGGCCGCCGGCATGCCAGCCTGGGCCTCCGTCAACCCTGCGCCCTCCGGTACAGACGGTGTGACCGGGTGCTCCTCGAGGGCAGGTGCGTGCATGGGACCACCTCCGTCGGTATCGAGTCGCGCGCGCCCGCGTGGAGGAGGATCCGCTTCGTCTCGACCTACGCCGGCGTCAAGTATCGAGTCGCGCGCGCCCGCGTGGAGGAGGAGCAACGGGTGTACCAGGGGGAAAAACGGGGGAAATGGCGGTGTCCCGCCATTCTTGGCGAACCCGGGGGCCGAGCGGCAGGCAACCTTGTCCCGGCCCGCTCCACCCCCCGAGGCATTTTGTCCCCCCCGGGGAAACGACCAGGATAAGACTTGAAAACCTGGTCCGACTAGAAGGCGAAGTCGACCACCAGTTCCTTACCCGGAAACACCTCGATCTCACGGCGCTGCTCGCCCAGCTCCTGATGCCAGGCGCGCAGCACGTACTTGCCGGGCAGCACGTCCCGGATCTGGAACGCTCCGTCCACGCCCGTGAGCCCGTAATAGGGGTGGTCGAAGACCCAGATCCGGGCGCGCATCCACTCGTGGGCATCGCATTTCACCTCGACCAGTCCAGGTCGAGACAGAGCGCGCCGGTTCTGCAGCTCGACGCCCTTGAAGGGCAGGGCCACATTGCCAATAGTGCGCGCCGCCAGGTAGAGGTGCACGTTGTGCATGATGGCGTCGTTGTTTCGCAGCACCAGCATCCCGCCCACCTCTGCCACCTGCACGGGCGGGTCGAAGTCGCACCCCACGTTGCTCAGCGTGTGGGTCCTGATGGGAGTGTTGACGGGCACGGGGCCCTCGAGGTAGACAACGGCGTCGCGCAACTTGCCCCCCTGCGCGAGCAGTCGGCGCGAGGCGACCGATTCGCCGCAGAACTCCCGGTCCTTGGTGACCTTGAGCTTTGCTGCCACGGGCGCCGATCCGCGGTAGCGGACGACGCCGTGGATGGTGCTCCGCTGGGCCAGGACGGACGCGGGCGAGAGCAAGCCGGCCAGGACAGCCGCGAAGGCCAGCCGCCGCGCAGCCGTTGCATGCGATGCCAGAAGCATAGTCATCCCCTTAAAAGTGGGCGTGCAGCGCTATACTGAGCTCATCCCTGTCGGCTGTGGCCTGGGGAATGTCCTCGAGCAGCGTGTAGAAGGCCGCAACCTGAAGAAAGCCGACCGGAAAAATCTCGAGGCCCATGCGCATGCGAATGCGCGCGTTTTCGCCGATGGCCGTGTTGGGATCGAGGAACCCGTAGCTGAGCTTGAGGTTGAGCCCGCGTACCACCAGGACGTCCCCCTCCAGGTAGGCGGCGGTCTGCTCGGTTTTCCCGCCCGCCGCCGGTGTATCCCGGATGCGGTCGATCTCTCCCAGCAGCGCCATACGGCCGGCCCGTAACCCGGCAAAGGCGCCGGCCAGCTCGCGCCGGCTGTCCCGCGAGCGGTTGCGCGCCGCGGAAACGCCGATGCGGAACGCCGGGTAGACCAGCGCGGCCGTGCCCACTAGCTGCTTGCCATCGTCGATCTCGGCTGCCCCCTGGGTGCCGTTCGAGACGGCCAGGAAGAAGGTGAAGGCACCAGGCTCGAGGCCCAGCTCGAGGCCCTGGTCGGGCGTGGCGTAAGTGAACCCGGTCCGCTCGCGGATGTACTCGGCATCGTCGGCCAGGCGCAGCCCGTAGGGGAGGAAGAACTTCCCCGCCTTCAGGTATCCGTCGAAGGGAAGTTGCTGCAGCAGTGCGAAGGCCTCGCGGGTCGCGGCACTGCCC
Organism: Gemmatimonadota bacterium; assembly: GCA_016209965.1. NCBI lineage: Bacteria > Pseudomonadati > Gemmatimonadota > Gemmatimonadota bacterium. Next base: position 10,885 of record JACQVE010000014.1, read on the forward strand.
GGCCCGACCCGCTCGTCCACGTAGAAATTCAGCACATCGGGGACCAGGCGCACATCGAGCTGCAGGCTGGCCTCGTCCACGTCCACGGCGGTGCGCGGCGTGGCCTCGCTGACCGTGCCGGCCGCCCGGATCCGCAGGTTCCCGCCCACGGAGGCCAGACCGCCCAGCGAGCGACCCCGGAATGCGCTCGAGCGCAGCGCCAGCCGTGTCTGCGCGTAGATGCTGCCGAAGTCGGTGCGTCCCCCGCCGCCCGTGCGGTTGATGTGGCACTGCGCGCAGCGCAGGCCGCTGCGGACGGCAAGGTAGGGCTCGGGCGCGGCGCCGGCCGCCGGCGCGGGCGCCAGGGCCAGCAGGGCCAGGGCCGCAGTGGCAGTGGCCAACCCAGCAGCAGGGACAAGCTTCATGGTCGGACCTCAGTTGTTCGCCGCGCCGGCGGCAATCCAGTCGCGTATCGCGGCGAGTTGCTCGGGTGTGAGCGGAGGCGAACCCAGGGGCATGCGGCTCCCCTCGATGCCCGGCCGGCCCTCCAGCTTCCATAGCAGGTAGCTGGAGTCCGGCTCGCCCGGCCGGACCCGCATGAGATCCGGCCGCTCGACGCTGTGCACGCCCACCAGGTTGCCGTGCGCCACGCCCGGATCCAGCGCCAGTCCCAGGGGGGCGGAAGCGCCCGTATGGCAGCGCGTGCAGATGGGACTGAAGACCAGCGCCTGGATCGAGCCCAGCGTCGGGCCGAGCTGGCGGGCCGGCCCCGTGCGCGGGTTGCCGAACTCGTCCAGCCCCGTCCCCTCGCCGGCGCAGCCGCCGCCCGCGAGGACCAGGGCGAGCGCGCCCAGCAGGCTGCGCCACGCGCGCCGCGTCACGGCCGGCCGCTCCGCTGCAAGTCGGGAGGCTCCGCCAGCAGCCGATAGATCCACGTCCTGGGCCGGCCCAGCGACTCGAGGTAGTAGACCAGCGCCCAAAGGCGATGCTGCACCAGGCTGTCCGACTGCTCCGGCCCCATGCGGGCCAGCTCCGCCGCGCCCGGCTGGCCCGCCAGATACTCCCGTAGCTCCCGCAGCTCTCGGGCCCCCAGCTCCTGCGCCAGCCGGCCCAGCGGCGCGTCCGCGCCCCCCGCGAAGGTGACGGCCGCCGGCTCGAGCGCGGGCATGGGCGTGCCGCTCAGCCCGGTGACCAGCGTGCGGTACACATCGGCGGGGCTCGAGCCGTTCTTGTAGCCGCCGCGCGTGAAGTCGTAGGCCTCGATGGCCGCGCCCCAATCGTCGGTCAGGCCGCCAGCCGAGGGGCCGTCGCCGCGGCCGCGCGCGCCGTGGCACTGGGTGCAGCGCAGCATGGTGTAAACCCAGCGGCCCTCCCCCACCAGCTCCCGGGTCCGCGCGGGCGGCGCCGGCACGCTGATGGGCGGCTCGGGCGCCTCCTCCGCGAAAAGGGGAGCGAATCCCTTGATGTACGCGACCAGGGCCCACCGCTCGGCCGGGCCGAGCAACGCCTCCCAACCCGGCATCCAGGTGCCCGGCACGCCGCGGGAGATGCTGCGATAGAGGTCTTCATCGGTGGGAAGTGAGCCGCTGGGCGTGCCCCGGAACTTGAACACGCCGGCCGTGAAATCGCGCGGCCGCGCAGGTCCCAGCCGGCTCGCGCCGCGAGCCTTGCCATCGCCCCCGCGGCCGTGGCAGGGAGCGCAGGCATCGACGTATAGCCGGGCGGCATCTACAGCGGCCACGTGCTCCGGCGCGATCCAACCCGGCCGCCCGCTCGAGGCCGGGCCAGCCGCACGGCCCGCGGGCACCTGGGCGGCGCCCAGGCGTCCCGCGGAGAAACTGATCCAGAGGAGCGCGATAGCGCCGCCCAGCTTCAGCTTTCCTGGCAAGCGCATGAGGACGGCCCTAGCTGGAAGTCACCGTGATGCTCCCGACCATGCCCTTCTGGGCGTGGTCCGGCAGCGTGCAGCGGGTCTCGAAGGTGCCCGCCTGCGTCGGCACCACGAAGAGCAAGGCGGACCCGCCCACCATGAGCTCGACCTCCTTCAGGTAGGGCGCCTTGATCTCCGCCTGCGTGTCCTCCGCCTTGCGCCAGACCGCGGTCTTGAAGAACTGCGCCGCCGTCCAGTAGTGCTTGGACGCGTTCGCAGCCGGGCTCTCCAGCCGCAGCCGGTAGCCCACCCCCTGGCGCAGTGCCAGGTCCTTGGGCACGAACGCGTAGGCCGGCGCTTCCACGATCGAGATGGTGTGGTCCACGCGCCCCTTCCACACATCATGCGAGCCGGAGCGGCGCGGGTCCGAGGTCAGAGCTGAGTTGAAGTCCGCCGCGACCTCGAGGTCCAGCCGGTTGGACGCGCTCCCCGTGATGGTGAACCTGGCCGTCATACCCAGCTCCTTGTGCCCCGGGATGGTGCACAGGATGTCGTAGGTCCCGGCAAGCACCGGCACGAAGTACAGGTCCAGCGACCCGCCCACCATCAACTCGACCTCGTTGAAGTAGGCAGCCTTGTACTCGGCCTGCGACGTCTCGATCTTCCGCGTCGCTATCGCCTGGTAGAAGTTGCCCAGCCCTTCCGGCGAGACGTAGTGCTTGGCCTTGTTCGAGGCACCGTTCACCATGCGCAGCACGTACGGCTTCCCCGCCTCGAAGGCGAGCTGGTTCGGCGAGAACAGCAACCGGCCATCCGCCGCTTCCACCATGTTTAGCGTGACCACGGTCCTCTGATCCCAGTTCACCGAGGCCAGCCACTCCGATGCCTTGACCGGGCCCTCCGGCTCCGGCTCGGTCACGACCTCCCCCTCGTCGCACCCGCCCAGGGCCATACTGGCCACCAGCGTGCCGCAGAGCACGAGACCCCAGGAAAAGCAGCTGGAATGATCCTCTCTCATAACAATCCTCCCGGCTTGGGCGCTTCCGCGCCCCGTTGCCGATTCAGGCGCCGCTGCCGCGCGGCCGCCGGCGGGCCGTGGCCCGCAACCGACTTCGGCGCAGCGGCAAGGCAGGAAGCACGCCCCTGCGTGCCCGCATCCGGCTAACCTCCTATCCGATTGCCGTACAATGAGTTAGAGCCGTGAGCCCAGGGCGCCCCCAGGCCAGAGCCCGGAACGCAGTGTGACGCACGGCGTCTCAACTGCGCCAGTACATGGCACAGCCCGGAGGGATTCGAGCCAGCGGCGGTCGGAGGGTTGGAGATGGGAACGGCCGGCGGCGGCTTCAGAAGGCGACGTCGAGCCGGAACCAGAGGTTATGCGGTCGCTTGCCCCCCGGCAGCAGTAGGGGCGGGTCCGCCGCGAAAAGCTCGGCCACGACCACGCCGCGCACGTTCTGGCGGATCAAGAGCACCAGGCCGGGGAGCACGCGCGTTTGGGCGGCCCCGCCCTCCGTGAAGCCCTGGCGGCTAGCAACGGCTCGCGGCACGAGATGC
>JACQVE010000015.1 GCA_016209965.1 Gemmatimonadota bacterium
CGACCGGGTTCGCTTTCTGGGCGAAATCGAAGACGAGCGGCTGCCCGGCGTCTACGCCGCGGCGGACATCTTCGTGATGGCTGCGCGCGACGAGCGCGATCGGGATGAGGTCGAGGGCTTCGGCATCGTCTTCTGCGAGGCGAATGCTGCGGCGCTGCCGGTAGTGGCGGGTGCCTCCGGTGGCGTGCCGGACGCGGTGCGCGATGGCGAGACGGGGCTGCTCGTGCCGCCGCAGGATGCCGCGGCGCTGGCCGACGCCGTGCGCCGGCTGCTGCTCGACGCCGGGCTGCGCCGGCGGCTCGGGCAGGGCGGGCGCGAGTGGGTCGAGAGGTATTACAACTGGGACCGGGCGGCGGTGGAGGCCTGGGCGATTGTCGAGGAGGTTGCGGGAGAGGGGCGCGTGGGTTAAGGGATTGTCAGCGGGAGCGGGAGCGGGAGCGGGAGCGGGAGCGGGTACGGGAGCGGGTACGGGAGTGGCGCTGGGAGGGAAGGATACGCTTTTGAGTGAGCGGCTTTCCGTGCTGCACCTGGACGGCGGGCGGGTGTGGGCCGGCGGGCAGAACCAGGTCCGCCTGCTCATGGCCGAGCTGGCGAAGCACGGCGTATCCCAGCTCTGTCTTTGCCCGCGGCGCAGCGCGCTCGAGCAGCGGCTGCAGGCGCAGGCACTGCCCGTGCAGGGCGTCGCCTGGCACGGCGGCTTCGATCCTCGGGGCATGCTGGCCGTTGTGCGGCAGGCGCGGGGCCGCGGCCTGATCCATTGCCACGACGCGCACGCGTTGCAGGTGGCGCTGCTTCCCGCGCGGCTCATGGGTGTGCCCCTGGTCGCCTCGCGGCGCATGCATTATCCGGTCTCGGCGCGCAAGTGGAACCGTGCCGCGCTGGTGATCGCCATCTCGAAGACTGTCGAGCAATCTTTGCTGCGCAGCGGGGTGACGCGCGAGCGCGTATGCCGCATCCCTTCGGGCATTGATGTGGAGGAGGTCCAGGCGCTGCCGCGGCTCCGGCTCGGGCTGCGCGCCCGGCTGGGGGTGCGCCCGAGCGAGTTTCTGGTGGGCAACATCGGCCACCTTTACAGCTTCAAGGGCCAGCGCGTGATGGCGCCGGCGGCGGCGCGGCTGCCGGACGTGCGCTGGGTGATCGCGGGCGAGGGGCCGGAGCGCGCCGCCTTGGAGGCGGCGATCGAGCTGAACGGCGTGGCCAGCCGGGTGCATCTGCTCGGTCGCCTGCAAGACGCGCGCAGGATCCTGGGCGAGCTGGACCTGTTCGCCTTCTGCTCGCCGCGCGAGCCGCTGGGGACCAGCCTGCTGGACGCCATGGCGGCGGGCGTGCCGGCGGTGGCCGCGGACGCGGCGGGGGCGGCGGAGATCCTCGAGCCGGTGCATCGGGTCACGGGGTCCAGCCTGTACCCGCCGGGTGATGCGGCTGCGCTGGCCAGCCTGGTCGGCCGTCTGGCAGCGGACGCCGGGCAGCGGCGCCGCATGGTGGAAGCGCAGCGGGAGCGGCTGGAGGAGTTCCGCATCGAGCGGACGGCGGCGCAGATCCTGGAGCTGTATGGTGAAGTGGCAGGTGGCTGACACCGTTGCCTATTCCACGATCGGGGGCGGGGAGGTCCTCGCTTGAGCGCGCGCCGTCCCACACAGAGGCACCGTCTCGAGCACCTGTTGCTCGCGACCGGCGCGGCGGCCGCAGGGGTTGTGGGGGGGCGGGGTGCGGACCTGCTGGGCTCAGCGCTGGGCAGGTTGACCTACCGCACCCTGCGGCTGCGGCGCCGGGAGGTCGAGGAAAACTTGCGTCGCGCTTTCCCGGCGCAGGATCAGGCGTGGGTGCGCGCGACGGCGGCGGCGGCTTACGCACACCTGGGGCGCGAGTTGCTCGCGTTGCTGGGGCTGGCGTCATCGGGTCGCGAGGAAATCCTGGCCCGCACCGAAGCGCTGGGGCTGTATTCGTTCCGCGAGGCGCTGCGCCGCGGCCAGGGCGCCGTGGTGGTGAGTGGGCATTTCGGGAACTGGGAGATCGCGGCGGCCAGCCTGACCGCCCGGGGCATCCCGCTGGACGTAGTGGTGCAGCCGCTGGCCAACCCGCTGGTGGACCGGGCGGTCCGGCGCGCGCGGGAGCGGCTGGGGATGCACGTGATCGAGCGCGCCCATGCCGCCCGCCAGGGTCTGGCCGCGTTGCGCGCCGGCCGAGTTGTGGCCCTCGTGGCGGATCAGGACGCACGGCGCGCCGGCGTCCTCGTCCCCTTCTTCGGCCGGCCGGCCTCGACGCACCGCGGGCCGGCAGTGCTGGCGTTGC
>JACQVE010000016.1 GCA_016209965.1 Gemmatimonadota bacterium
CCCAAGACGCGCCCCGGCCCTCTTTTTGTAGTGTCGAGACCGCTGGCGGTTCTTTGCCGCTTGAGTCGCGCAGAAGTTGAGCGCCGGCACCGAGCGCCTTGCCGGGGCCGGCACGCGCAGACGAGGGACACTCTATGATGCAGGGGGCGACACAGGCGGCCGCGCACCGGGGAGGCGAGGCCAGCCTGGTGCTGCCGGAGCTGACTGGCTCGACGTTCCTGGGACTCGATGGCCAGATGCTGCTCATGGCCGGCCTGCTCGTCTGCCTGGCCGGCCTCCTCTTCGGCCTGTTCATGTCCCGCCAGCTCCAGCGGCTACCCGTGCACCGCTCGATGCGCGAGGTCTCCGAGCTGATCTACGAGACCTGCAAGACCTACCTGATCACGCAGGGTAAGTTCATCCTGCTGCTCGAGCTGTTCATTGGCATCATCCTCGTCGTCTACTTCGGCGTGCTGCGGGACTTCGAGGCTCTCAAGGTCGCAATCATCCTGCTCTTCAGTCTGGTGGGCATTGCCGGCAGCTACGGCGTGGCCTGGTTCGGCATCCGCATCAACACCTACGCCAACTCGCGCTCGGCCTTCGCCAGCCTGGGGGGCAAGCCCTTCCCCACCTACGCCATACCGCTCAAGGCGGGCATGAGCATAGGCACCATGCTCATCAGCACCGAGCTGGTGATCATGCTCTTCATTCTGCTCTTCATTCCCGGGGATTACGCCGGCCCCTGCTTCATCGGCTTCGCCATTGGCGAGTCGCTGGGCGCGGCCGCGCTGCGCATTGCGGGCGGGATCTTCACCAAGATCGCGGACATCGGCGCCGATCTCATGAAGATCGTCTTCAAGATCGAGGAGGACGACGCACGCAACCCCGGCGTGATTGCGGACTGCACGGGCGACAACGCCGGCGATTCCATTGGCCCGACCGCCGACGGCTTCGAGACCTACGGCGTAACCGGCGTCGCCCTCATCACCTTCATCCTGCTGGCCGTGCCCAGCCCCCTGGTGCAGGTCCAGCTCCTGGTCTGGATCTTCGCCATGCGCATCATGATGATCGTGACCAGCGTGCTCTCTTACCTGATCAACGAGGCCATTGCCCGGCGCCGCTACGGCTCCGCCGATGTCATGAACTTCGAGGCGCCGCTGACCTTCCTGGTCTGGCTCACGTGCCTGGTGTCCGTGGCCATGACCTACGCCGTCTCCTACCTCCTGATCCCGGAGCTGGGCGACGGCTCCCTGTGGTGGAAGCTCTCCACCATCATCACCTGCGGCACGCTGGCGGCGGCCATCATTCCGGAGCTGGTGAAGGTCTTCACCTCCATGAAGTCCGGCCACGTCAAAGAGGTGCTGACCGCCTCCCAGGAAGGCGGCGCATCTCTCAACATCCTCTCCGGCTTCACCGCCGGGAACTTCAGTGCCTACTGGATGGGCATGGCCATTGTGGCGCTCATGGCCGCCTCCTACGGCGCCAGCACCCTGGGCCTCGCCGAGATCATGCTCGCCGCGCCGGTCTTCGCCTTCGGCCTGGTCGCCTTCGGATTCCTGGGGATGGGCCCGGTCACGATTGCCGTCGACTCCTACGGCCCGGTCACCGACAACGCTCAATCGATCTACGAGCTCTCGGTGATCGAGCACATCCCCAACATCCGCCAGGAGGTGAAGCGCGACTTCGGCTTCGACCTCAACTTCGAGACGGCCAAGCACTTCCTGGAAGAAAACGACGGCGTGGGCAATACCTTCAAGGCCACGGCCAAGCCCGTGCTCATCGGCACCGCGGTGGTGGGCGCGACCACCATGATCTTCTCGATCATCGTGCTGCTCACCAACGGGCTAACCACGGACCTCGAGAAGCTCTCCATCCTCTACCCGCCCTTCCTGCTGGGCCTGATCACGGGCGGCGCTGTGATCTACTGGTTCACGGGCGCCTCCACGCAGGCTGTCTCGACCGGCGCCTACCGCGCGGTCGAGTTCATCAAGGCGAACATCCAGCTCGAGGGCGTCGAGCGGGCCTCGATCCGCGACTCGAAGCGGGTGGTCGCCATCTGCACGCAGTACGCGCAGCGCGGCATGTTCAACATCTTCCTCACCGTCTTCTTCTCGACGCTGGCTTTCGCCTCGCTCGAGCCCTACTTCTTCATCGGCTACCTCATCTCCATTGCCACCTTCGGCCTCTACCAGGCCATCTTCATGGCCAACGCGGGCGGCGCGTGGGACAACGCCAAGAAGCTGGTCGAGGTGGAACTCAAGCAGAAGGGGACACCGCTGCACGCGGCCACGGTAGTGGGGGACACGGTGGGCGACCCGTTCAAGGACACGTCTTCTGTGGCCATGAACCCGGTCATCAAGTTCACCACGCTCTTCGGACTGCTGGCCGTCGAGCTGGCCATTGAAATGGAGCGCGGAACCAGCCTCGTCCTGGCCGCGCTCTTCACCGCCGCGGCCATGGTCTTTGTATGGCGCTCCTTCTACGCCATGCGCATTGTCACTCCGGCATCGGCCCGCTGGCGCGAGGCGGTGGCCGGCGCGGCCGCGGAGGCCGTGCACGAGGCGGGGTAAGTGCGGGTGCCGCCACTCCTTGACAAGCGGTTCCGCCCCCGGCTAGTCTGGCCGCCGGTCCCATCCTGACATTACGCGAACCCCCTCGCCACAAGGAGCCTGCCCGTGGCCGGACAACATGCGCGCGAGCACTGGGGCACCCGCGTCGGCCTGATCCTGGCCATGGCCGGCAACGCCGTGGGGCTGGGCAACTTCCTGCGCTTCCCTGTGCAGGCCGCGAACAACGGCGGCGGCACGTTCATGATCCCCTACTTCATCTCGCTCCTGCTGCTGGGTATCCCGCTCATGTGGATGGAATGGGGGATCGGCCGCTACGGCGGCCGCTACGGCCACGGCACCATCCCGGGCATGTTCGACCGCATGTGGCGCCACCCGGTGGCGAAGTACGTGGGCGTGCTGGGCGTGATCATGCCCCTGGTCGTCTTCGTCTACTATACGGTCATTGTGGGCTGGATCCTGGGCTTCACCTTCTTCAGCATCACGGGCAGCTATTTCGGGCTCTCGACGGAGGAGGTGGCCGCCTTCCTCTACTCCTTCCAGAACATCCACGATTCCAGCGTACACGGCGGCTGGGTCGGCTTCCTGTTCTACGGCCTCACCCTCGCCTTCATCACCTGGATCCTGGCGCGCGGCATCTCGGGCGGCATCGAGAAGCTCGCGCTCTACGGCATGCCCCTCCTCTTCCTCTTCGCCTTCATCCTGCTGATCCGCGTGCTGACGCTGCCCCCGGCCGAGGGCTCGCCTGGGCAGGGACTGGCGTTCATCTGGACACCACAGTGGAGTGCCCTGGGCGATGCTGGCGTGTGGGTAGCCGCCGCGGGCCAGATCTTCTTCACCCTGTCCCTGGGTATGGGCTCGATCCACACCTACGCCTCCTACCTGTCGCGTAAGGATGACATCACCCTGACCGGGCTCTCCACGGCGGCAACCAACGAGTTCGCCGAGGTAGCCCTGGGCGGCACCATCGCCATTCCCGCCGCCGTCACCTTCTTCGGCGTGACCGGCGCCATGGCGATTGCCTCGCGCGGCTCCTTCGATTTCGGCATCATCGCCATGGCCATCGTCTTCCAGGGGCTGCCGGGCCCGCAGATCCTGGGGCAGATCGCGGGCTTCATGTGGTACGCGCTGCTCTTCATTGCCGGCATCACCTCGTCGGTCGCCCTGGCCTCGCCCGCCATGGCATTCCTGCAGGAGGAGTTCGGGCTGCCACGGAAAAAGGTAGCGCTCGGGCTCGGCCTTACTGCCCTGGCCCTCGGGCTCGCCGTCGTCTGGTGGTATCGCATGGGCTGGCTCACGGAATGGGATGACTGGGCCGGCACCTTCGGCCTGGTCGTCTTCGCCTTCATCGAGGTCTGGATCATCCGCCTGGCGTTCGGCGTCGACCGCTTCTGGGAGGACATCCACGAGGGCGCAGACCTTCGCATCCCGCTGTTCTTCAAGTTCGTGATGAAGTGGGTCGCGCCCCTCTTCCTGACCGGACTGCTGATCTGGTACGGCCTGACCGCCATGCGCCCCGCCTTCCTCATGGAGGGCGTGCCCGCCGAGCAACTGGCGTGGCGCTGGGCCGCGCGCCTGACCATGGTGGCCATGCTGCTCGCCGGGATCCTGCTGATCCGGGCAGCATGGCGCCGCAGAGCCGAGCATGCGCCCGTGGAAGCGACGACTCCAGCCCAGGTGGCCCGATGAACCCGCTACTCTTGCTGACCGCTCAGGCCGCGGAGACTGCGGCGGCCGCCGCCGGCCTGAGCGCCGGCGCGCTCGCCTTCATGCTGCTCAGCATCGGCATGGTCACGGCCCTGACGCTGTACTGCTTCTGGCGCGTGCTGCAGCGGAAGGAGCACATCGACCCGGACGGCACCGGCCCGGCCGAGCCCCCTATCGCCGGCGCCGTCGAGGAGCGGGGGCGCTAAACGCACGGCAATGGTTCTGACGAGTGCATCAAATCATGTCACGCGCAGCCGGCAGGGCGCGGTCGGAGAACGCGGAGACCATTGAACGCTCCGCGTTCTCCGCGCCTCCGCGTGACCTGTTGTAGCACGATGCACCACTCCAGTAGTCACAATCATCAGGTCGCGGTACGAGTGCGCCGTTTCACAAATCCACTTGCGTATTCTCGACCGCCATGACCTTCCGCCCGTGTCATCCCCCCTCGACAACTGCGTCGTCGTCCTGAACGAGCCGCAGGACCTGGTCAACATTGCCGGGACAGTGCGCGCCATGATGAACATGGGGCTCGCCCGGCTGCGCCTGGTCCGACCCGCCGAGTTCGACGCCTACCGCATCGCGGGTATTGCCCACGGCGCACAAGCCGTCCTCGAGCGCACCGAGCTGTTCGACTCGCTGCGCGCAGCGCTCGCCGATGCCGCGCACATCGCCGGCGCGACGGCCCGGCGGCGCACGGCGCCCTACGTCTGGCAGCACCCGCGCGAGGCCGCGCCCGAGCTCCTCGAATTAGCCGCCGCCGCGGGCGGCCCCGTCACCCTGCTCTTCGGCCGCGAGGACACCGGCCTCTCCAACGAGGAGCTGGACCTTTGCGACCGGTTGCTCGTCATCCCCACCAACCCGCGGCACCGCTCCCTCAACCTGGCGCAGGCGGTCCTGATCGTAGCCTACGAGCTGTGGCTTGCCGGGCCGGGCACCGACCGGCCACTGCCCGCCCCGCGCCGCGGAGTGCGGCCCGCCACGGCGGAGCAGCTCCAGCTCCTGTTTCAGGAAGCGGAGGCCGGGCTCGAGGCCATCGACTTCTTCAAGGCGCGCAACGCGCCGGCCTTGCTGCGCACGCTCCGCGCCCTGGCCCGGCGCGCGCGCCCTAACGAGCGCGAGGCCAGGCTGCTCCGCGCCATGGCCCTCGAGCTGCAAAAGTTTCTGGCGCGGAAGGGCTGAGGGCTCCGCCTATTCCGGTTCGGACGGCAATTCGCCCGGCGCGCGCAGCAGCTCGAGCTCGGAGAGCGGCTGCCAGAGCTGGAAGAGCGGAAAGCGTGTGGCGAAGAACATGAGCGAGGCGAGCAGCAGTCCGGCGAAGGCGAAGGCGATCCCCACCTCCTGCCAGCCCAGGTAAAGCTCGGCGGCCCGCGGGTAGTGCGAGGGATAGATCAGCGTATAGCGCTCGATCCACAACCCGAACAGCACCACGCCCGCGAAGGCGGCGAGGATCCCTGGTGTCCGCTTGGGCGTCGCCCCGAGCAGGCCGAAGAATGGGATCACGAAGAGGCAGAAGAAGACGAGCACGGCGAGGGGCGTGAAGGGCGCGGAGAGCCGGTGGATCACGAAGCTCTGCTCGCGGGGCAGGAGGCCGTACCAGATCACCAGGTACTGCGACCAGAAGAGGTAGGCCCAGAACACGCAAAAGGCGAACGTCAGCTTGCCCAGGTCATGGAGCTGCGGCGGCTGGATCGCGCTGCCCAGCTCGAGCCCCCGCCGGTAGACGACCGTGAGCAGCGCCGTGGCCGCAATGCCTCCCAGGAACGCAGCCATGAAGAAGTAGGGGCC